>NZ_WMEU01000002.1:0-300000 GCF_009856295.1 Pontibacillus yanchengensis
AAGATGAGATTTCCCATCATTTTAAATGAGTAAGATCCCTTGTAGACGACAAGGTTGATAGGTCCGAGGTGGAAGCGTGGTGACACGTGCAGCTGACGGATACTAATAGATCGAGGACTTAACTAAACACGAAAAGCGCAGGCGACTGCTTCGGCAGTCGATGGAGCTCGAACCCGAAAAGACGCACCAACCATTCGATGTCTCATTCTTATCTAGTTTTGAAGGTACTACCTTCAAGAAAATACAAAGTATGGCGGTTTTGGCGAAGAGGTCACACCTGTTCCCATGCCGAACACAGAAGTTAAGCTCTTCAGCGCCGATGGTAGTCGGGGTTTCACCCCCGCAAGAGTAGGACGCCGCCATGCACACACAAATCCCTTAGGAATTTCGTTTCCTAAGGGATTTTTTTGTTCAATATATTTGATTTGGTATTAAATGTAATTAGATGAATAGTACTATATGTGTATCTATTATTTAATTTTGGAGGTATGTGATGTAAAAATGATGTTTAGTCTGTGTCATGGTTATGATGATTGGATTTGGGGTGGCTATTTTCTCCGGGAGTTAGTTATGGATTTTCGGATGTATCAGAAAATTATTGGGCAAAGGAAGAAATACATTATTTAAGTGAAAGATTTATTATTAAAGGTATGAATGATGGAACATTTGGCCCAAACAATCCTTTGGAGTACTTGCTAATGGAATTTTTGATGATGTTATAAATGATGGATATTTTAAACCGCATGAACCGATGACACGTGGAGAAATGGCTATTGTATTACAGAAGGAATTTAACTTAAACGGAATATCTAATAAAAGTTTTAATGATGTTTCCGCTGGACATAAAGCGTATGAGGTTATTCAAGCTTTGGCAAAGAATAAAATAACTAATGGTTATTTAGATGGAATCTTCAAATCAGGTAATATCTTAACTCGTGCTCATTCCACAGTATTTATGGCAAGAAGTATGAGTAACTATTTTATTTCTGGTAAGGCATCTTTACATAGTAAAAATGTCATTGTCTGGTCGGATTATTTTGGGGTATATAAAACAGATGTTACTACAAATGAAACACAAACTCTCGCCTGTAAAAAAAGTCCTAGGTGAATCATATAGACTTGGAGATTGGGTCTACTTTTTACACGAGGTTTATCGTAGTGATAGGTCAGGTGATCTTCCCAAAGGACAAATCTATCGAGTAAATCTGGAAGGAACTAAATTAGAAAGGTTGTCAGAAGAATTAGTAACTGATATGGCGATTTCAGATAGTAAAATCGTATATAGCTATTATGGTAATTTCTTGGAAGGTGGAGGGATTGAAAGAGGGGGACAATATTATTTAAAAAGTAGAAATGCAAATGGAGAAGATCCTAAGATTATTACAAAAGAGGTAGAAATCTTTAATTTAGATGCTAAAGATGGGTGGGTTTACTTTACTAACTATTCAGATGAAGAGAAGCTTTATCGTATTCGATTAGATGGTTCCATGCTCGAAAAATTAAGCAATGAACCATTTTATTACTAAGTCTCTTGGAATATAATAGAAAATAATGTGGTATATGGAAGTGTCATATTAGATAATGATGGTTCCAATAAAAAAGAATTAGATCCTGAAGAAGAAATCATCCCAATCATTAAGGGGGATCTGTACTCCATTGAAGAGCTTACAAATTTATTTAAGTTCTCATCAGAAGTATTATCTAAAGAAAAAATAATGGAAGATACACAAGGACAATATATTGGGACAAAAAATGACCAGTTATGGTTTATAATAAGAGACAGTATATGGGAAGAGAGTTATCAAAAAGAGTATTTTAGCATTCCTCTAAAAAATTAAAGTAAATGAAGAACACCTTATTAGATGAATACGATAAGGTGTTCTTTTTATAATGTGAAATGGAATAAGGTTTAATTATTGGTAATCAATTTCAAGGAATTAATATTTTTATATGAATGATTAGTTGCTATATACATACTTCTTTCTTACCGTAACTCATTATGGTTTATATACGTCTGATAAATGAATGAACAGAATTATTAGGAGGTTTCTCGTTATGAAAAAAATCTCTCTCTTTTTTATTGTTACGCTGTTGCTAAGTCTAGTTCTAACAGCATGTTTTGATGGGGATAAAGTAAGTTTAGGGGAACCTGATTACAAAGGATATGTGATGGATAAGAAAGAGGGAAGTATTCTAGTCGTAGGTACAGAGCCGAAAGATTATAGTAAAAACGGAGGTGACCCTGAGTATTATAGTGCACTTTGGGGTTCCAATGCACCTGATCGGATAGAAGTAGGTCAACAAGTAGAAGTATGGGTAGATGGGGGAGTGCAAGAATCTTATCCTGGTCAAGCGAAGATAGGTGATGTTCGAGTTGTATCACAAGAAATAGAAGAGAATGCTGATCTATCGGAAGCAGAAGCATTAAGAAAAGCATTAAATAAAATAAATAGTGTAGAAGGGATTCCAGTTGTGAAATCTATTAAATTTAGCGAGAAAACAAATAGTTGGGCAATAGAGATACAAGTAGAGAATGCTGGAGAGAAATCCATCCTTACTATGTCAATTAACGATAATTAAGAAATGAAGCCTTCTCATACTGTTTTTTATATGTCTGGACGATTCTTCTGAATTTGAATATAACTGATGTTTGCTACTATTACTTATCATGTGTATTATACTTTGAAATACTATTAGATAAATAGTTAAAGCCGTTAAAAATCCCTTAGAGTAGTTTGAGCTCTAAGGGACTTTCAATAGGCTTTCTTTCTCTGACTTTATCATAATGGATAGCTACTGTTAGGTGCTTTTCATTGAAGTAATCGTTAATGGACCAAATGTATATGAAGAGTCAGTATGAGGATGATAAAGTTTTAACTCCATAACATCGCCTGATTGAATAGGACCTACTCCTTCAGGGGTTCCTGTAAAAATAACGTCTCCTTTGTGAAGTCCAAGATGTGTATCTATGTACTCAAGTAACTCACGAATGGAGAAAATCATTTGCCCAGGTTCTCCTTCTTGAACAACGTCACCATTCTTAACAAGAGAGTATGATAGGTGAGGTATATCTGATTCATTTGGGACAGGAAGAAATTCAGTTAGTACAGCTGATCCTTTAAAACCTTTTGCCAGTAACCATGGTTGGCCTTTTTCTTTAAGCTTTGTTTGTAGATCACGTGCTGTCCAATCAATTCCTAAAGCGATACCGTCTATTACCTTATCTAATGATTGGTTAGGGTTGAAGGTGGATGCCATCTTGATGACGAGTTCTAATTCATGATGGATGTCCCCTAACTGGAAAGGAAGTTCTAGTTCCCCTTCTGCTGAATGTAGAGCATGGGTTGGTTTTGAAAAAATAACAGGAGATGAGGGAACCTCATTTCCTAGCTCTTTAGCATGTTTTGCATAATTTCGTCCTATGCAGTAAATATTCTCAACGTCATGAAAATCTACCATAATGTCCTCCTTACTAAAACAATTCTAGTTTGAGTGTAGCATATTCTTTCAATAGTTGAGACAAAACAGTATAATCTCATCATTAGCATAATTCCTATAGATTTAATATGATTTAAGTAAGGAAGTCGAAGAGGTGATGATATGAGAAATTTATACACGAATATCATAAAAACAGACAGACAACAAGAATTGTTTGATATAGTGGATTCTTTAGGTGCTAGCATCAAAGAACGAGCATTAAATGCAGATGAGAAAGCAGATTTTCCAGAGGAAACGTTAAGAGATCTGAAGGAGGTTGGTTATCCAGCTTTACCTTTGCCTCACTCCCATGGCGGGCGGGAGCTTTCCCTTTATGAGTTGCTATTGATCCAAGAGAGATTAGCTGTTGCGGATGGATCCGTTGCTTTATCAATTGGTTGGCATATGGGCATTATTATGGAACTAAGAGATGAAGGTTTGTGGTCGGATGAGGATTTCGATGTCCTAGCACATGAAATCCAAGGAGAACAGAAAGTTGTAAATAGAGCAGCGTCTGAACCAGCAACTGGTAGTCCAACGAGAGGTGGCCGTCCAGAAACTACGGCTAAGAAAAATGGGAATACGTATAACGTTACTGGAAGAAAAACATTCACTTCTATGGCAAGCGTTTTAGATTATTATATTGTCTCGGCGTATGTAGAAGAGAAAGACCAGGTAGGTTGGTTCTTGATTGATTCAAGTTTAGATGGAGTATCCATTGATTATACATGGGACACAGTAGGGATGAGAGGAACAGGTAGTCATGACTTGGTGTTAAACAATGTTCAGTTGCCTGAAAAAAGATTAGTTGAAATGGCTACGAAATCTAAAAAACCTAAAGGCTGGTTGTTGCACATTCCGGCTTGTTATTTAGGTATTGCCATTGCTGCTCGAAATGATGCCATTGATTTTGCCAAGAGTTTTCAACCTAATAGTCTAGATACACCTATTTCTGAAGTACCCCACGTACGACAGAAAATAGGCGAAATGGACTTGAAGTTAATGAATGCTCGTCACTTTATGTATTCCATCGCAGACCAATGGGATCGTTATCCTGATAAGAGGGAACAGCTAGGAGAAACACTTGGTGCAATTAAAACTATAGCTACAAATGCAGCCAACGAAATAGTGGATCTTGCAATGCGAATTGCTGGTGGTAGAGGTTTATCAAAAAAATATGCATTCGAAAGGTATTATCGTGATGTAAGAGCTGGTTTGCACAATCCACCTATGGATGATGCAGTTATTGAAAATTTAGCTAAACAGGCTATTCATAATGCGCCTGAGAAGGATGAATAATATTCAGTATTCAAGCGAAAAAGGAGGGGATTCTCTCCTTTTTCCTTATTTTTGAGACGGTTTTAATCTATCACTCTATCCCCTTGATGCTTGGCAAGTCCCCCCTAATTTCCTTCTTTCTAATAGAAAAAATATTACCGAATTAAATAATAAAGTGCAACTCCCATTAGGAAGTTGCACGGTTGTAAAAAGGGAAGCATGTTATAAGCTTGTTTTTTAAGAATAAGAGTCATATGCAGCATTTGAACCTGCTAATCTTCCAGTTACGAGCGCAGAGGTGATATTATAACCACCTGTATAGCCATGAATATCTAATATTTCTCCACTGAAGTAAAGGCGATCCATTTTCTTAGAAGCCATTGTATTAGGAATGATTTCTTTTGTAGAAACACCACCTCCTGTTACGAATGCCTTTTCGATTGATTGTGAATCGTGGACATTAAAGGTGAATTTCTTAAAATCATGTACAAGATTTTGTAGCTTTTCCATAGAAGTATTTGCCGCTTTATCTTCGGTGGTAATACCATTCTTGTCCATAAGCATTTCAAGATAACGCTCAGGAACCCATCCTTTTAAGAGGTTCTTGACTGTTCGTTTTGGGTTGTCCTTAACTAGTGTCTTCATTTCATTAAGTAGTACATGTTCTTTTTGACCAGGAATGGCGTCGATTTGCATTGGAACAGGTCGGTTCCCTTTTTTGAATTCTTTTACTACATATTGAGAACAGCGTAATACCGCAGGACCACTAATACCAAAATGGGTGAAGAGCATATCCATTTGATGTGTTTTTATGATTTTTCCTTTAGGATTAAGGACAGATAATGCTACATCTCGAAGTGATAATCCTTGTAGCGTCTTCTCCTGTATGAATGTTTCTTGAGAAATTAAAGGGACTTCGGTTGGATAAAGGTCCGTTATGGTATGTCCAGCTTTTTCAGCCCAAGCATATCCATCTCCTGTTGAACCAGTATGAGGGACTGATTTTCCGCCAACAGAAATAACTAATGATTTCGTTTCGATTCGTTCTTTTGATTGCAATTCAATCACATGAATTTCATCACTGTAATGAATGGTTTCAACAGGTGTTTGCTTCATGACCGTAATGTTTAGTTCATCCATTCGATGAAGCATCGCGTTCACAACATCTTTTGCTTTGTTGCTTGCAGGGAACATTCTGCCGTGATCTTCTTCTTTAAGAGCTACGCCTAGATTCTCAAAGAATTCAATGATATCGTAGTTATTAAAAACTGAAAATGCACTATATAAAAAGCGGCCGTTACCTGGAATATGCTTAATGATTTCTTCTTCAGGAAGGCGATTCGTTACATTACATCTTCCGCCTCCTGAAATTGCTAATTTTGTTCCTAACTTTTTTCCTTTATCGATTAGCAGGGTGTTGGCTCCATTCTCTGCAGCTGCAATAGCAGCCATTAAGCCAGAAGGGCCGCCTCCTATTACTGTAACGTCATACATTGGTTAGACATTCCTTTCTATGAAAAGACAATTTTCGTCACAATCAAATCGTAATCCATCTTATATATGATAAAATAGAATGGTTGTATTCTACAAATAAATGCAGGTGAAAATATGGCAGTATCTAAAATATTAAAAGGAACCATGCTCTTAACAGGAGCTACATTCCTGTCAAAATTCTTAGGAATGATTTATACCATTCCGTTCAATGAAATGGTAGGAGAAACAGGGGGGGCTTTACTTTACTATGCTTACACTCCTTATAACATCTTAATCAGTATTTCCACTTTAGGGGTCCCATTAGCTGTTTCCAAGTTTGTCTCTAAATATAATGCCATTGGAGATTATGAAACAGGTAGGAAAATGTATCAATCAGGTCTAGGTCTAATGGGAATAACAGGTGTAATTGCATTTTTATTATTATACTTTAGTGCAGATCTAGTAGCGCCTTGGGTCAAAGGTGATAGTCAAAAAGGGAACTCAATTGAAGATATTGGAATGGTCATACAAATGGTCAGTTTTGCTCTGCTTGTTATACCTGGGATGAGTCTGACAAGGGGTTTTTTCCAAGGATATGAATCAATGGAGCCTACTGCTTTTTCACAAGTTATTGAACAAATTGTTCGTATTATTTTTCTTTTAACTGGAACGTACCTCGTAATGAAATACTATAACGATATTCCACTGGCTGTTGGGTTTGCATCCTTTGCGGCTTTCATTGGTGCCATAGCTAGTGCGATTGTTCTTTATGTGTTCTGGAGAAGGAAAAAAGCAAGCTTAGATGAAATGTTAGCTCAACAACAAACAAGTTCAAACATACCAATGAAAGATTTGTATAAAGAATTATTAGCTTATGCAGGACCATTTGTGCTAGTTGGAGTAGCTACTCCGATATATCAGCTTGTTGATATGCTTACGTTTAACCGAGCTATGAGTGCAGCTGGGCTTGGGAGTATTAGCGAAATATCTCTTTCCGCAATGAACTTATATGGACACAAGTTGGTTATTATACCTGTAACGCTTGCGACTGGCCTTTCTCTTGCGTTATTACCCGCTATTACGAAGTCGTACACAAATGGAGCACAGAAACAACTATTCCACCAAATAAATCAATCACTCCAAATTATCATTCTAATTATTTTGCCCGCTGCAGTTGGAATGAGCATATTATCAAATGCGGCTTATGCCACATTCTATGGATTTGAGAATATGGAGATTACAGGTCGACTTCTAGCATGGTATGCACCAGTTGCATTATTCTTTGCATTGTTCACAGTCACCTCTTCTATTTTGCAAGGTATTAATAAACAACGTTTTGCAGTGGTGAGTTTAGGAGCAGGATTGTTCTTAAAAATAACGTTAAACATTCCGTTTATTCTATTGTTTGGAGCTAAAGGAGCCATATTTGGTACAGGGTTAGCTGTTGGAACAGCGGTTATACTAAATTTAATTAAAATTAGTAGAGCTGCTTCCTTTCCATTGAAACAAATAATGAAGCGAAGTATGTTGATGGGGATATTAACCATCATCATGGTCTTGGTAGTCATGTTAGTTCGATGGATATTAGCTTTAGCTGGCTTGCAATATGATGACGGTCGTATGTCCGCGATAGCCGTTTTATTCATCAGTGCTGGAACAGGAGCAGTCGTGTATTTAGGATTGGCTTATCAAACGACATTACTAGAACGTGTACTAGGAAACCGCATAAAGGTATTAGACCGATTTTTAAAACGGAGTTAACGTGAGGAGGTAATAATTTGAGAATAGATAAAATGTTAGCCAACATGGGATATGGGACAAGAAAAGAAGTAAAAAAGTTATTAAAGTCAGGCATTGTCAGAGTTGATGCCCAGCCCATTAAAGATGCCAAAACACATGTTGATCCAGAAACACAAGAGGTCACTGTATACGGAGAAGTGGTTGAATACAGAGAGTACATTTATTTGATGATGAATAAACCTCAAGGACTTATCTCTGCGACAGAAGACGCTCATGATACAACGGTCATTGATATATTAGAGCCTGAAGATCATGTATTTGAGCCATTTCCTGTTGGAAGGTTAGATAAAGATACTGAAGGATTATTGTTGATTACCAATGACGGAAAGCTAACTCATCAACTTTTATCTCCGAAGAAAGGCATTGGGAAACGTTACTTTGCTACGATTGAAGGTGAAGTCACTGAAGCGGATCAAAAGGCGTTCCGAAGAGGTGTAGTACTGGACGATGGATATCAAACGAAACCAGCAGAGCTGGAAATTATTCATTCTGGACCAACTTCAGAGATTGAGTTAGTTATTACAGAAGGAAAGTTTCATCAAGTAAAACGTATGTTTGAGAGTGTTGATAAACAAGTAACCTATTTGAAACGAATTAGTATGGCTGGTCTAGAGCTGGATGAGGACTTAGAGCCTGGAGAGTATCGAGAGTTAAATGATGATGAAATCGAACTTCTACATCAAAATAGCTCTCAGTCGAAAGAATAAGTATACGATAGGATACCAAAAAAAGCCCGGATAAGTTGCTATCCGGGCTTTCTATTACATTATGTGGTTTTCGTCATGATTTGGTTGTCGAGATGACGAATGGTGTATGATGTTTTTTAATAGTAAAGAAAGTATAAGTTGGTGGCTCTTACATGTCCAGCTCCAGCGCCCAGCGACTAGCAAACTTCCTGCACCTCCTTACGATAAGTCAACATCGAATCGTTATCGCTCTTCGTGTATCCTGTATCTCATTCGGATTTTGAGGAAGTTCGATTAAACTCGCTGCTTCACGCAGTAACATCGAACCAACCCACGTCCTGTGGGCCGCAGCACATACGTCGCTAATCGGGCGCCTCTAGCTTTTGTTCTGTTATGATATTTTCACTTTTCTTTCTGTAATCGTCCACTGTCCACGATTCGGACTTGTAACCAGCCCATTGTATTGCAAAACATGAAGGTCCCTCTGAACGGTTCGGTCTGTGATGCCAAACTCTTCGGCCAAGTCAGTGGTACTCACCATTCCTTTCTCTCGGATATAGAGATAAATAGCTTTCACACGACTTAGCATACGAGTTGTTGAACGATTCAAAAAACCACTCCTTAATGTTTGTTTGAGACGTGGTGCCTGTGAATCTTGGAAGTTAAGTTCATTCTACAATAATTCGTTGTATAATAGCTAGTGTATGGCCTGAAATTTACAGAGAATTCATGTTATTTACGATGCGTTATCATTATGTAAAAAAGGAGGATGTTATGATTTTATTACGAAAACTTTTATTTAAAATGATTAAGATCAATAATACTGTTTTATTCGTTAGTAGTATGTTGCTTATCGGATTATCTACGGTATTAATTGTATTGGTTGAGCCTGATACATTCCCTACTTTTTTTGATGGCTTTTGGTGGGTGATGACAACCGTTACCACTGTCGGGTATGGTGATTTTTCACCAGTAACAGTAGCAGGTAGGATGATTGCCATAGTATTGTACATTTTAGGCATAGGGTTGATTGGTGTTGTCATTGGTAAAGTTGTCGATGGTTTATCATTATTTCGCAAAAGAAGAAGGGAAGGTAATATTGTGTACAAAGGAAAAAGTCATTACATTATTCTTGGTTGGTCTAAAAAGGCACACTATGCAGTGAACGAAATGTTAGATACGATGGAAGATACAGAAATTGTCATTATAGATGATTTAGAAACAGCACCTCTCTTAGAAGATACTATTCATTACATTAAAGGAAATGCCTCATCTAGAGAAACTTTAGAAAAAGCAAATGTGAGAGAAGCAAAAGCCGTGTTAATTTTTGCTGACGACACGCTACAAGATGCTCAGTTGATTGATGGCAAAACATTGCTCATTGCATCTACCGTTGAGTCTATGACAAAAAATGTACACACAGTAGTAGAGGTTATGGAAGAACAGCATATAAAAAACTTTGAGCATGCCAGTGTAGATGAATTTATTTTCTCTAATGAAACGATTTCCTCACTTGCTGTACGTTCTGCATTTACAAAAGGAGTCTCAGGGATTTATGGGCAATTGATGCGACGTTCCCACGGGGATGACTTGTTTCACGTTCCTTCACAACAACATTGGGATACATACCGAAAGGCTTTCAATGAGTTGCTTGAGTACGGTGCTACGTTAATTGCGGATCGTCAGAACCTAAGTATCAATCGCATGCTTGACCAACCATTACCTAAAGAAGCTGAACTATACGTCATATGTGATAAAGAAACCTATCAAATGATAAGGAAGGAGATGTCATCATGAAGCCAGATTTTACCCAGCAAGGCATAAACGAATACCAACCCTTTTTATTGGATCACCTTAAGTCACTTCTAACGATTCCAAGCATGTATGATGAATCAACTATAGGAAAGAACAAACCTTTCGGACAAGGTATTCATGAAGCTTTAGAATTTATGTTAGCTCTAGGAGAGAGTGAAGGTTTCAACGTTAAGAATGTCGATGGCTATGCAGGACATATAGAATGGGGACAAGGTACTGATTTAATTGGTGTTTTAGGTCATCTGGATGTTGTTCCACCAGGAGAAGGTTGGAGTGGAGATCCTTTTCAACCAACAGTTTCTGAGGGGAAACTATTTTCTAGAGGTGCTCAAGATGATAAGGGACCTGTAATGGCAGCCTTTATAGCAATGAAATGGTTAAAGGACTTAGGAGTGAAGCCTAATAAACGAGTTCGTTTTATTGTAGGCACAGATGAGGAACGCCAATGGAAATGTATGAAGCATTATTTCGAGCAGGAAGAAATGCCAAGTATTGGATTTTCGCCTGACGCTAAGTTTCCAGTCATTCATGCAGAAAAAGGTCTTGTTGATGTCGAATTAATTAAATCCACTACAACGATACAATCAGAAGAAGCTAAGGCATCTATACTGTCTCTTCAAGGTGGAGAAAGGTTAAATATGGTTCCTGAAAAAGCTACTGCAACGGTTAGCTGGAATAGCGCTGCTTTACCTGATATGTTTGATTTCTTTATGAAGGAAGACGCCTGTGAAGGAGAGATCATACAACATCCTACTCATTGGGAAATAACCATGACGGGAAAGTCAGCTCATGCCATGGAACCGAACAATGGAGTGAATGCATTTGTTAGCATGCTATCATTTCTTAAAACACTTCCTTTAGCGGATGATTTAAAACAAACCCTGAAATGGATTTCTGAGAAGCTTGCGCCAACTAGAGGGGAAGAACTAGGGATTGCTTGTCAAGACGATGTATCCGGTCCACTAACAGTGAATATAGGACAAGGTTCTATAGAAAATGGTATTATTACGCTTGGCCTGAATATGAGGTACCCCGTAACGAAAGATTTTGAGGAGTTGTTTTTAACCTTTAAAAAAGAGGTCAATTCCCAATGGTTTGAAGAATCCATTATCGAGCATCTTGAATCTATTTTCTTAGAAAAGGATCATCCATTTGTTCAACAATTACTTAATGTGTATAAGAAGCATACTCCTGATCAAGAGGATGTAGCTCCAATTGCAATTGGGGGGGCAACGTATGCAAGAGCTCTAGAACAAGGAGTTGCGTATGGAGCTCTGTTTGATGATAGTCCAGATACAGCCCATAATGCAGATGAGCATGTTAGAATTGATGATCTCATGAAAGCAGCATTAATTTATGCAGAAGCACTCTACGATCTTGTAACAGACTAGCTTAATGACAGAAAGGGTCTTACCAATGAATGTAACGAAACCACAGAAAACATACCGATTTTTTCAAACTTTTTATTTCTTTGCCTTTTTTGGATTTGGGGCATTATTTCCACTATTATCGGTCTATTTAGAAACGGAAAAAGGATTGTCCCATACCCAAATTGGACTAGTGGTAGCTGCAATCCCTATTGTAACAATCTTTATACAACCTCTATGGGGAATGATGAGTGATTATACAAGAAAGCCAAGACGTTTACTAGTGATTGCGGCAGTAATGGCGAGTGTTATGTCATTTGCATACACATGGTTAGACGGATTTATTCTTTTATTACTAGGTATTGTGGGGATTGCTTTATTCCAGTCAGCCGTCGTACCTCTTTCTGATAGTTTATCTCTAAATTTCGTTCAAGTATTTAATAAAGAGTACGGGAACATTAGGTTATGGGGAGCGGTTGGCTTCGCTGTCGCTGTCTTTGTTGTAGGGCAAGTAACAGATCGTACAGGTGATTTAACATGGATATTTTATGCGTTTAGTCTAGGGCTGCTTTTATCAGTGCTAGCCTTATCCTCTTTCCCAAAACAAGGCCAGCATGTACAAGTTGATTTTAGAACAGGATTCAAAACGCTTATAAAAGAGAAAACATTTATTGTTTTCTTAGTATCAAACTTCTTAATTTTTGGTCCAGTTTTGGCAAATAATTATTATTTTGGTACATTCATTTTAAGTACAGGTGGAACATTAACCGGTGTTGGTATTGCTTTCTTAATCGCAGCCGGCAGTGAAGCACCCTTTATGAATATTGCTCAAAAGGTTATCAATCGATTAGATGTTACATTCGTAATGCTCATTTGTGCATTTATATCGGGGTCACGATGGCTATTTTATTTCTTTGAGCCTAGTGTGGCCCTTGTTTATGCTACAACGATTGTGCAAGGTGTATCAGTGGGACTTTATATACCTGCAGCTTTATTATTTGTTCGTAAAACAGCACCTAAAGCAGTTCAAGCTACAGCAGTAGGCATCTATTCCGCAGTAGGTAATGGGATGGGGAATGCTTTTTTTACCTTTATTGGAGGTGTGTTATTGGATTATTGGAGTGTTAATGGAATGTATGGATTCTTTGCTATGATGACGTTTATAGGAATGTCTCTCTTGATTTATATTAGAGGTGGCATAGGCGTGCCATCTTCTCAAGTAAGCTATTCAGAGTAAAGGAGGGGGCAGGATGGAGGCTCATTATTTTATTGGGATTTCATTACCTAGAGAAGTGGCTGCTCATTTATCTCGTTGGCAGAGTGCGATGAAACAGCATGCGAATTATAAAAACTGGACCGATTCAGATGACTTACATATTACGCTTAAGTTTTTAGGTGCAGCAACCGAAAAGAAAATAAAGAAGTTATGTAATGAGTTGGTAGAATGTGGATATACATCCACATTCTCTCTAAATGTAGAAGGGTTTGGATTTTTTGGGAAACCAACTTCTCCAAGAGTGATTTGGGCCGGAGTTGAAAAAACAAATTCGTTACTTTTACTTCAAGAAAAAATAGACCAAGTATGTAGTGAACTAGGATTTGAAAAGGAAACAAGAGTGTACAAACCTCATATAACATTGGCAAAGAAGTGGGTAGGCTCATCCTCGATTGGTCCAGAGTTGGATTCAATGCTTAAACATCAAGAAGTATTAGGTACAGTTAAGGTGAACAAATTTACATTATTTAAAATTCATCCGAATCAAACACCTAAGTATGAAGTAGTCCAACAAATACCTTTATCTCCTCAAAACCATTTATAGGGTTCAGGAGATAAAGAATAACCTTACTATATTAGTAAGGTAGTATGGTTATAACAAATAACAAATGAGGGTTAGGTATGGCACAATTAATAAAGTTACAAGATTATGCATCCCGATATACTGCGGACCCCTATCGTTACCCAAGTCGTTTTATTCGATTGAAGCAGCAAAATTGGAAACGTATGAAACAGGTTTGGGACCAGTATAAACAAAATGGAAGAGATACCATGGATGAAGAAATGAGAGAGTACATGTTTAATGGCCATATTCCTGAAAGTGAACAGGAGTTAAAGCAATATTTTTTAAATGGGTTACTTCCATTTCAGTTTAAATGGGCGTCCAGGACGTTAACTGAAATGTCTTTTTTAGATCGATATTATGAAAAAGATTCAACATTGATATATTTTCTTCAGCGATTTCCGGATACATTTCTACTTATGTATGAGCCAATTTTCAAGATAAAGAAAGCTCCTGTGGAAACCGATCACCTTCTTATCCACCCACAAGGAATCTATTGTATATCGTTTGTGGATATACCTGATACGGACATGCTCATCGCTGGGGATGATCGCACATGGTATCAAGACAGTAATCAAATTCGCAGCAGAATGTTAAGTCCACTTGTTTCCCTGAAGCGATCTAGTCGTATTGTTCGCAGTATCTTACATGCATATGAAATAGATTTGCCTGTAAAGCAAATTGTATTGGCACCCAACCATCCCATTTTATTTGAGTATGAACCTTATCAAACAGAATATGTAGGGATGGAAGAATACGAGGGTTGGTTCCATAAAATGCGAACATTTTCTTCACCACTTAAGTCTATTCAACTAAAAGCGGTGTCGGCTTTACTAAGCTACACGCAAATTACGTCTGTGAGACGTCCAGAATGGGAAGACGATTCCATGGATTCCTTTATGCATGACTAAAGGAATGAATGGGATAAGGAGAAGGTTTGCCGATGTAATATCCTTGTCCGTACTGAATACCATTGTTCTGAAGCCAATTGTATTCTTCTATCGTTTCAATGCCCTCAGCCAATAGTTCAACTCCTAGTTCATACGCTGTATTGATTACCCTTAGCAAGAAATCTTGTTTTTCTTTTTCTAAATGGCAATCTCGTATATATTCTCTATCAATTTTTACAATATGGGGCTTTAATAGATTTAAAACTTCAATTGTACTATATCCACTTCCAACATCGTCTAATGCAACATTCATCCCAGAAGCCTGATATGTTTCAAATATATTTTTTAAATGATCCATGTTTGTAATTTTTTCTGTTTCCACTACTTCGAAGACCAGGTCGGATGGGGCCACATCATAGTGTTTTACAATATTGAATGTATGGCGCAAACAGTATTCTGGCACGTAAATGGTTGAAGGTAAGAAATTGATAAAGCATTTCTGCCCCTTTGGAATATGTTTAGCTTTTGATTTTACGGCTTCCTCTCTAGCTTTTTGATCAAGCATGGAATGAAGTCCGGCACGTTGAGCAAAAGCAAACAGGTCACCGGGTGAGGTAGAAGAGTTTGTAGTTCTGAGTAACGCTTCATAGCCAAAAATCCCCTGAGTTTTCAAATCAATAATAGGTTGAATATGAGAGGTGAATTCTCCGTTGTATATAATGGAAGTTAATGCAGGTTGGGTTGCTCTTTCATAGAGGTGTTGAACGGTTATTGGCATTTGATTATTGTGGTTATCTAGCAATTCCATCCACTCATTATGTACATCTTCTTTCAACCACTCTTCTAATAGGGTAATAAGATTATTAGTAGATTGGAAAGAGAAATAGTATCGATTATGTTTTTGATGGAATTCAGGTTTTACGAATCTATTCCCTGCCATTTTTTCGTATTGTTTAGGGTGCATCGTAACTTGGCCTTGTTCTGGAATAGCCATTTGAATTCCACAATAGTGACATGTGTTGGACATAATAATCACTCCTTTTTTTAGTATAATAAAACTTTGTAATTTTTCCAGTGATTTGAATAGAGGCGATGATTGAATATGTATATTTTTATAGTAAATCCTACAGCAGGAGACGGAAGGGCACTACGCGTTTTTAAGAACATACAAAATGACCCCTTATTTCATAAAATTTCTTGTCGTACTTTTTTTACCAAACATAAAGCTCATGGTGAAGAATTAGCAAAACAACTGGTTGAAATGTATCCTGACAAAATAACCTCATTTATTGTGGTAGGTGGTGATGGCACGTATCATGAAGTACTGAATGGTTTGAAAAGCTATTCCACTATTCCCTTAGCTTTTATACCAGCAGGTTCAGGCAATGATTTTGCAAGGGGTATCTCCTCTAAACTAAAAGGTGTACGACTCTTTAAAAAAGTAGTTAGCTCTTCTTGTTATCGGCCTTATTGGGGAGGAGTCTATCGTACTGATAGGCGAAAAAAACATCACAGTCGATTGTTTGCCAATAGTATTGGCTTTGGGTTTGACGCTGAAGTTGTAAGACGTTCTAATCAAGCATCTTATAAAAAGTGGCTAAATAAAATTCATATCGGTTCGCTCTCCTATGTTGTAGCCTTATTAGAGTGTCTATTTCGTTATCAACCAAGAACGCTAACCATTACACAAGATGGAGTTACTACCACCCATAAGAATGTATGGATGCTTACCATTTGTATCCATGGATATTATGGAGGAGGAATGAAAATTATTCCCAATTCTAAGATGAATGAACATAATTTTTCGGTACTTCTGTTAAAAAATATTTCTAGGTGGAAGATACTTGGATTATTTTTAACTGTTTTCTGGGGAGGACATCAACATTTTAAAGAGATTTCCATAACGGAAGCTGTCCAAGTTGATTTCTCAGCTAATCAGCCTATTGCTTATCAAGTTGATGGTCAATCGGGATTATGTGAAAGCTGCCATGTGAATAAAGAAATAAAGTCCAGAAGCGTGTTTCAATATGATAAATAAAGAGTTAGGCTTGAATTCATACAATAAAATGCGTTAATCTATTGTCGTGTCTCTAAAAGAACGAAGAACTATTTATGGTAAAAAAGTACTATCAAGAAAATTATAACAAGTTTTAATGTGTTTTGCACAAAAATAAGGTATACTTAAGTTTACCTTTTAGCGTTTTCGAAACAAACCAACAAAGATTTGAGGAATTGAAGGTGAATTGGTTGGAACAAATACTCGGTCAAGATTGGACAATTACACCAGCAGGCGGATCAACGGGTGAAGCGTATTATGCACAACGCGATGGCAAACGCCTATTCTTAAAACGAAATTCCTCACCTTTTTTAGCCGTTCTGTCAGCTGAAGGCATCGTTCCCAAGCTCGTATGGACAAAGCGAATGGAAAATGGTGATGTCATAACAGCGCAACAATGGTTAGAGGGTAGAGAGTTATCCCCTGAAGAAATTCAGCATCCTCGAGTTGCCCAACTATTAAGTAAGATTCACCATTCGTCTGAGTTATTAGACTTACTTATGAGAATAGGGAAAAAGCCACTAGATCCTGAGAATTTACTACAGGACCTAAAAAATCAAGAACAAGATTCAAGTTTTATTGATACTCAAATTGAAATCCATCAAGCACTTCGTTACCTTGAGAATCAATTAAAGTATGTTGAGAATCAAAAGAAGGTTGTCTGCCATTGTGATATGAATCATAATAATTGGTTATTAACGAATTCAGATCAGCTTTATTTGATTGATTGGGATAATGCTATGGTAGCCGATCCAGCAATGGATTTAGGAATGATTTTACACTGGTATATTCCGAGGGATGAGTGGCATCAATGGTTGGAAACCTATGGAATTGAATTAAACCAAGACTTATTAAGTCGAATGCACTGGTACATTATTGCTCAGACCATATCATTCATACAATGGCATAAATGCCGTAAAGAAGAAAAGCAAGCCGCCCGGTGGTTGAATGATTTAAAGCGGCTTATGGTCCAATTAGGTATCATTAATATTTAATATTTTGTATAGACGAAGCCCATTGAGTTAGTTGTGGTTGATTTGTCATAATGTACTCGTTTAAATCTTGAGATGTTTCTGCTTGTAAGCTGTACTCATATATTTCAGGAAGAATTCTAAGAACATCTTCATCTTTTATGTTCTTTTTTGATAATAAGGAACGAACGAGCCTTTGTATCTGTTGACATTCAGAATGGGTCCCGCAGCAGTCTTCTGATTGTTCACTTAATAAATCATACAAAACATGTATCTGGTCTTTAGCTGTCAGCATTAGTCATTCCCCCTTTCCTCTGAGGTTATCTTTTCACCTTTAGAGGGGAAATATGTATGTACAGGTCAATTGATGAGATATAATTCATTTTAAGAGCTTGGCACTTTGCCAAGCTCTTTATTATCTTTGCTATTTGTTTAATAAATGTTCACACATACAAAAATGCATGGGGGATACTTCCCACCATGCATTTTTGTACACTAATAAATTTTGTTTTGCATATTATATCCTTATTTTATCAAACGACGTTACGTTTAGTTAGGCGCGTGTTCTAGTTGTTTTTGTTTTACTTCTGGGCTGGTAAGTGTTTGGAGTTTTTCAAGGGGATAAAGAAAAACAGCATATCCTGCAAATAAAACACAAACTGTAGCAAGAACTAGAAATTCAGTCATTTTAGAGATTATCGTTACCATTTCGTCACTCTCCATTTTCCGTATTTATCACACTTTATTAACTGTAAACGAGAAAGCGTTTACAACCCAAGGGGGATAAAGGCAGTTTTTACACCATTTTTTAGAATCAACATGTGTGAAGTGGAAATAGCTTACCAATGATTATATATCCTTCAAAAGGATCCCAATTTCTCTCATATGCTCTAAAAAAGGTGATAACTTTCGATTTTATTTAATTCATGGTAAGGTAACAGGTGATGAAATGAAGGAGGAAACGATATGCGGTTGAGAAATAAACCTTGGGCAGATGACTATATGAATGAAAATAGTCATATTGTTGTAGCAGACCCGTTTTCAAAAAAAGGCAAGTGGGTAAGTGAATTTGAAAATGAAAATCCGGTTCATATAGAAATTGGTACAGGAAAAGGACAATTTATTACGGGGATGTCTAAGCAATATCCCAATATAAATTTTATAGGAATGGAACGTGTGAAGAGTGTCATTGTTGGAGCTATAAAGAAAGTAAAAGAAGCAGAAATCCTAAATACACGTTTACTTAACGAGGATGCTGATGATCTTAGGGAACTTTTTGAAGAAAGTGAAGTAGACCAAATCTACTTAAACTTTTCCGACCCATGGCCCAAAGCTCGACATGAGAAAAGACGTTTAACATATAAAACCTTTTTAGAACAATATCAGTCTATTTTAAAGTCAGATGGAAAGGTTGTAATGAAAACCGACAATCGCCAACTCTTTGAATATTCTTTAGTTAGTTTCTCACAATCAGGGTGGACATTAGAAGAGGTTTCATTAAACCTTCATAATTTAGAAGATGCTACAAACGTGATGACAGAATATGAAGAAAAGTTTTCAGAACAAGGTCATCCTATTTATCGTTGTGTAGTAAGAGTTCCGTAACCGAAAGATGTCGATTGAAAAGCCTTTGACCAACGCAGAGGCTTAATTATATGTTCACTTTCTTATGTAGAGAGGAAGTGCGGATTGATATCGCTTACAAGAAAACGCCTCCTGTGATACACTGAAATATATGTATGAAGGAGGAGAGAGGATATGGAAACCTTACAAGTTGGACGAGCCAAGTTAACATGGTTGAATGGGGGAGTCAATCATTTAGATGGAGGGGCAATGTTTGGAGTTGTGCCAAAACCCCTATGGAGCAAAAAATATCCGGTAAATGAAAAGAATCAAATTGAATTAAGAACAGATCCAATTTTGCTAGAAATAGATGGAGAAAAAATACTAATTGACTCTGGACTAGGTAACGATAAACTTACCGAGAAACAAATCAAAAATTTTGGTGTTGAGGAGCAGTCAAAAGTAGAATCGTCTTTGAATATATTAGGTTTTTCAACAGGCGAAATTGATCGTGTTCTGATGACACATCTACATTTTGATCATGCTTGTGGTCTAACGAAATGGGTGAATGGTGAATTAAAGCCAGCATTTGAAAATGCCACTATTTATACCTCTTCAACCGAATGGAATGAAATGAAACATCCTAACATCCGATCTGCAAATACGTATTGGGAAGACAATTGGAAACCCATTGTTGAACAGGTTGAAACATTTGAGGATGAAATGGAAATCGTCAATGGTTTACATATGGTTCATACTGGTGGCCATAGTGACGGCCATAGTGTGATTCGGTTTGAACAGGACGAAGAAGTATTTATTCATATGGCGGATATCATGCCAACGAATGCTCACCAAAATGTCCTTTGGGTATTAGCTTATGATGATTTTCCTGTTACGTCCGTTCATCAAAAACAGGATTGGATGAAGTACGGCTATCAAAAAGAAGCATGGTACACGTTTTACCATGATGCGTACTATCGTGCTCTAAAGTTTAATGAACAAGGAGAAGTGCTTGATAAAGTAGAACGCCTTCGCTAATAAAATTGCGTAAGAATGTAGCATGCGGTTTTGCAAAAAAATCCGCACAGAGTGCGGATTTTTATGCTACAACACTTACATCAAGTACTGTACCAGTTACAGCGTCTACTAAAAATTCGTATTGCTTCGTTTCCCCATCAACAGACCGGGAAACACCACCACGATAAATCGTGTAAGGCATGTCATCTTTGGAAAGCTCTTCTGTTTTCATATGAATCCATGAACCACTTATAGGTCCTTGACGCTTAAAAGACTCTTTAGCTAGTTTTAATGCCTTTTCTGGAGATAATTGCTTATGATCATTGACTTGTTTTGCGACAGCGTAGCCAACTATTGCTCCAGCAGCAACTGTAGCGACTGATTTTTTCCAATTCATTTGTTACACCTCTCTGTTCAGTACTATAACCTTAGTATATCTAAAATCATCCAAAATAGAAAATAAAAACATATATCGGTGAATGGTTTCTGAATATTCGATAATATAGAATCAATTATTACATAGAGATTGGGGATTTTTATATGAAACAAGATACATTAAATCTATTTCAAACATTAACTGAGTTACAAGGAGCTCCTGGTAATGAACATGCTGTACGTAAATTTATGAAAAGTGAATTAGAACAATACTCAGATGAAGTTATTCAGGATAATTTAGGAGGAGTATTTGGAGTGAAAAAAGGTCAAGGCCCTAAAGTGATGGTGGCTGGTCATATGGATGAAGTAGGTTTCATGGTGACGCAAATCACTAAAAATGGTATGATTCGATTTCAACCATTAGGAGGTTGGTGGAGTCAGGTATTACTTGCTCAACGTGTGCAAGTAATGACAGATCACGGACCTGTAATTGGGGTCATCGGATCAATTCCTCCACATAATTTAACCCCCGAACAGCGCCAAAAACCAATGGAAATGAAGAATATGATGATTGATATAGGTGCTGATGATCGAGAAGATGCTAAACAGATTGGGATAAAACCAGGCCAACAAATTGTACCAATTTGTCCTTTCACACCAATGGCAAATGAAAAGAAAATATTGGCTAAAGCATGGGATAATCGTTACGGTTGTGGCCTCTCCATTGAGCTTTTGAAAGAACTTCAAAATGTAAGTCTACCAAATGAACTGTATTCTGGCGCTACGGTACAAGAAGAAGTAGGGTTGCGTGGTGCGCAAACAGCTGCTAATATGATTCAACCTGATATTTTTTATGCACTTGATGCATCACCAGCAAACGATATGTCTGGAGATGAAAAAGAGTTTGGGCAGTTAGGTAAGGGAGCTCTATTACGAATATTTGATAAGACAATGGTGACTCATAAAGGAATTCGTGAATTTATCTTGGATACTGCGGAAACGAATGATATCCCCTATCAGTACTTCATTTCTCAAGGTGGTACCGATGCTGGTAGGGTTCACGTTTCTAATGAAGGTGTTCCTTCAGCGGTAGTTGGTATTTGTTCAAGGTATATCCATACCTCTGCATCAATGATTCATATCGATGATTACGCAGCGGCCAAGGAATTAATTACAAAATTAGTAAAAACAACAGATCAAAACGTTGTTGATCAAATTAAACAAAATGGATAATTGTAAGGATGGGGTTGCTCACTAATAATGTGAAGCAACCTTCCTTCATTCCAAATGAGTTATGGTCCTAGAAAGGATGAAACGATGAAAATTGTAGTAGGTTCTACAAATCCATCAAAAGTAAATGCAGTAAAAAACAATTTCGTAGATGCTGATATTGTAGGGATTGAAGTTGGATCAAAAGTGTCTTCACAACCCTATTCTGATGAGGAAACGTTTGAAGGAGCCATTAATCGAGCACGCGAATGTGCAAACAGCACCAAGGGGTGTCTTGGAATTGGTCTTGAAGGTGGAGTTATGGAACTAGAGAATGAACTGTACCTTTGCAATTGGGGAGCTCTTGTTGATGAAAAAGAGAACACATTTACTGCGAGTGGAGCTCGAATCCCCCTACCTGAAGAAGTTGCTAATGAACTTCAAAAAGGAAAAGAGTTAGGTGATGTAATGGATAAATTTGCACAACGATCTGGTGTTAGTCTAAATGAAGGAGCAATTGGTGTTTTCACTAACGAAGTGGTGAACCGAACTGAAATGTTTGATCATGTGGTTAAATTATTAAAAGGCCAATACGAATTCTATTACAAGGCTAAGGGCATTCAGTAGTTTATCGAATATTACAAGATATTATATTTCACACTTAATTTCTTATACAAAACGCATGCGAATAGGACATTCGCATGCGTTTTGTGATGGTAAAGGGAGTTGAAATAAAACATAAAAAACTGCGTCCATTTATGCTGAATTATATTAATAATTACAATAAAAAAAGGACGTAATACATAACCATTCTACGTTTTCATAACAAGCTCGGCGGTGAAAAGGATTAAACAACTTTGAGCTTTTATTGTGCTACGATAATGATTCTTTGAATATTAATTGTCACTCATATATATATCCAAGTGCTTGTATTGCTTGGTCAATGTTTTCTACTGTAACGGTAGATTTGTTTGATAGTTCTTTTAATGGGTGGTGAAGAGATTTAGGTCGAATGATGATGGTAGGTTTATTCATGGTCTGTGCTGCGCTCAAGTCCATGGCTGTGTTCCATTGCTTATACTTTTCACCAAAAAGTGCAATAACAAGGTCAGATTTATTCATCAATACTTGAGTACGAAGGTTATTCATACTTGAAGCAGCATCATCACGGTACACATTTCCAGGTTGCTCTCCTAATATGTCTTCACCTATTGAGTCTGAGCGGTCATGTACCTCTTGAGGTCCGACAAAGTCAACATTAAGATTTTTTTGCTGTGCTTTTTCCTTTACTTCATCGCGCCAAGCATCATGAATCTGTCCAGCTAAATAAACAATTAATTTCATTATCAATATCCCCCTTAAGCTTTTATTGGTAGTGGTAATAAGCTTATTTGTCTAATAATATCACAAAATTTTTGCAAAATGGGAAATCAATTCTAGTCAGTCTACTCCTTGTCAAATTGTATATCCATAGTATGATATGGTTAGGTACTTTAAGTATGACTTCATCGTCTAATGGCAAGGAGAGAGTCAATGTGAAAGAATTTAGACCAAAATGGTTATTATTAGGTTTAATCGGTATAGGAGTGCTCATCCTTATTCTAATGACAGTGTTTGGTTTTTTTATCTCTGAAGAGAAGGCAGTGAAAAAAGCAACATCTATGGCGAAGCAGGAATTTGAGAGAGAGGACATTTCCATTAATCATGAACTGGAAGACATCTCCCTTTACTTACCTGAAAGGATGGAAATTTTATCTAATGAAGCAAATAATTTATTGCTTCAAGAAGATGAGCAAAAGTATATTCTATTTTATAACACATTTGAGAAACCAACAAATGACACCTTTTATACTTCTGCAAAGCAAGCGGACGACATCCTACATATTGAATCCTTTGAGAATGAGGAACGATTTGGTTACATACGTGTTCTATCAATTGAAGAGGATATGTTTGAGCTTCAGGTAGGAGTAGGTGGCGTTAAGATGACGACAGAAACAACAAAGCGAGCGATGGAAGACGATGCAAGAAATATGATGAAGATTGTTCGATCAATTGGATTTAAAGCGTCAAATGAATAGAATAGAAGCCTTAAAGAATAAAGAACGGAAAACTCACGTAGCCAGGGAGTTTTCCGTTCTTTTTGTGTGAGTTATTTACTGTCTTCTTGATGATAGATGCTCTGGATTAGACTCTAAAGTTTCATATACTTCTTCATAAGTACTTGCAACTTTCTCAGGTTCCATTTCTTGATTTTCTTCTTTGTAAGAAAGTTCATCATTATTCCCATCTTTTATCATAGATTTCTCATGTAATTTTATGTCAGTTCTTTCTCCTAAAGTGAATTGACTAACTTCACTATCTAGGTCTTGTGATAGGTTTTGAAGCTCTAGCGCAGATTGATTAACCTGCTCAATTGCTTGAGTTTGATTTTCTGACGAGGCTGCGACTTCTTCAGATGTAGCTACAGACTCTTCAGAAATAACACTAATCTCTTGCAGTTTACTCTTCAGTTCCTGATTAAAGCCACCAACATCTCCTAAAGCATGTTTGACTCCTTCAATTTTGGTGTTCATATTCGTGACCTTCTCGGCTATACGATTAAATGCTTCTTTCGTTTGATGAACAGATTCAGATTGATTCTCTTGGAAAGTTTGAAATTTCTCAGCTTCTTTTGACAATGAATTCATTTGTTCAGACATACCATTTACAAGGTTATAAATCTCTTGTGCCTCTTGTTTTGAACGTTCCGCTAATTTTCGTACTTCATCTGCTACTACAGCAAAACCTTTACCAGCCTCACCCGCACGTGCTGATTCAATAGCAGCATTTAGAGCAAGTAAATTTGTGCTATCGGCAATTTCTTGAATAGTCGAGACAATATGATTGATTTTTCTAGATTGTTCTGTTGCTTCTTGTACTTCGCTTGTTAAATGAGAAGAAAGAGTAATAAAAGAATCGGATGTTTGCTCAAGGCGACTCATTGTATCTAAACCAGCTTTTCCATCCTCTTCAGCCGCATATAAGGCATTGGTAATTTCCTGTGAAGAGTGGTTTGTCTTATTTATTGCTTCCGTAACTTTTTCGATTAAATGTGTACTCTCTTCAATTTGACCGGCTTGTTCTTGAGATCCTACGGCTACCTGATTGATTGCTGTACTAACTTCTTGAGCTTGAGCAGTTGTTTGTTGCGAAACGGCTGCAAGGTTAGATGATGAGGATGATAGAACATTGGAAGCTTCTGAAACTTTTAGCAAGGAATGCTGCATTTTATCTGCCATTTGATTAAACGTTTTTGCAAGCTCTGCCATTTCATCTTTAGTATGTAATTCAACTCGATAAGATAGGTTTCCGTTTCCGATAACCTCGGCACCGTCCCGTAGTGTTTTAATAGACCTACTTATGGATCGGATTAATAATATGCCTGTGATCAACGTAATAGAAATCGCTATAACACTTACCACAATAAGAATCGTATTCATTCGTTCTTGAGCAGAGGATTGAGCCTCCACTAAATTTGACTGTATTTGAGTTGAGTTTGCCATTACCTCATCAACTTTTGCGTTAACAGTAGCAGCAATTTTTGAAAACTTATCCGTAATACCTTGTGCCTGTGTTTTTGTACTTGTTATCGATTTTAAGGTTTGTTCATACTTTAAAAATTGAGTACTGATATTACTTAAGTCTTTTTCTGAGAGGTTCGTAGTCTCAGCAACACTTTGAAATGTTGAGGCAGCGGCTTGAAAGGATTGAAGATCTTTATCATTACCTGAATCTAAGTATGATTGTTCCGCCATTTTTAAATCGACAAACGCATTGCTAAGAGCTGAGTTATTCCCTTTTTTAACTAATTCATAGAAAGATTGGGAGGAAGTTTCAATGTTTTTATACATGCCTTCCGCTTTGCTAAAACCAATTAGACTATACATATTAATTAGTGCTGGTAATTGCTCTTTATACTGTTGAGCACTTTCTTTAATTTCGGTAAATGTACTAGCTATTTCTGGGTATTCTTTGTTTGATGTTGCAAATGTTGAAGCTTTATCAATTACTTTTTGAATAGACGCTGTCATGGCTTGCCCATTTTCCTTAGAAGGATTGTTGAAAAAGGCCAGTTCTTTATTCTTTGCTTGTGCCATGGCATAATTCACTTGTTCACTTTGAGATTGAATTTGTTGTACTTTTTCTTGTTCGTTGGCCATCTGTTGTTGTTCTTGAAAGAAATAAAATGAGAACCCGATAAGAATCAGTAAACTAATTAAGGATAAAAGTAAAATGAGTCGAACTCTATTTCGGATGGATCTCAAGATGTAGCCCCCTTTTTGACAAAATTATTTAAAAATTGCTAATTTATCTAATTATTATAGAACTAATAGGTCAGAATTACAATTGTATTAGAGTATTCTGTAGTAGTTTAGACTTAATCCGACATCATGCATCACTCCTATTATATATTTCGGGAATTTCTTATGATTCTGAATGCGTTTTCTGAAATTAATTGTTTTTAAAGATGCATTGCGTTAGGATAAAATCAACATATCCGCTTTATTATAGTAGAAGGAAAGGAGGTAAAACCATGAAAGAAAAAATAGGAGGATTTTTAGACAAAAAAGGTGTCACTCTATCACCAAAAACTTATTTCATTACTGCTTTAAGCTATATGGCCTTAGGACTTTTTTCATCATTAATTATTGGGCTAATTATTAAAACAGTAGGAGATGAATTAGGGGTTACTCCTTTTGTGGAGATGGGTGAATTTGCAATGGACGCTAATATTTGGGGCGGAGCCATTGGGGTAGCGATTGCATATGGCTTGAATGCCCCACCATTAGTCATTTTTGCAGCATTATTCAGTGGTGCTTTTAGCGCTTCTGTTGGCGGAGGACCCGCGGGAAGTTACATAGCAGCTTTGCTTTCAATAGAAGTAGGAAAACTAATTAGCAAGGAAACAAAACTAGATATTTTATTAACTCCATTTGTGACGATTGTTGTTGGTTATATCGTAGGCGTGACAATCAGTCCGCCTGTAAACGCATTTATGATTGGATTTGGTGATGTCATCATATGGGCTACAGATCAGCGACCATTTATTATGGGGATTATTGTTGCAATATTAATGGGTTGGGCGTTAACAGCTCCTATCTCAAGCTTAGCGATAGCTATCATGATTGATTTAGATGGAATTGCAGCTGGGGCAGCTACCGTTGGATGTGCTGCACAAATGATCGGATTTGCGGTGATGAGTTTTCGAGAAAATGGATTTGGAGGTTTACTGGCTCAAGGAGTTGGCACATCCATGCTTCAAGTTGCCAATGTGGTTAAGAAGCCAATAGTTATCCTTCCACCTACCATTGCAGCTGCAATTCTAGCTCCTTTTGCAACATTGGGATGGCTAGGTGTTCCAATGATTAATAACGCATCAGGTTCAGGGATGGGCACGAGTGGCTTTGTTGGTCAAATTATGACAATACAAGTAATGGGTGTTTCCTGGGAAATAATCATTTCAGTACTTGTGTTGCACATTATTGGTCCTGCTATCCTCACTTTGATAGTATCGGAATGGTTCCGAAAGAAACAATGGATTCTATATGGTGATTTGAAGATTGATTACTAAGGAGGAAATATCATGAGAAAGTTAAAATCAATAGAAGAATATCAAAATATTATTCAACAAGGAAAGAATGTATTGCTCTTTTCAGCAGACTGGTGTCCAGATTGTAGAGTAATTGAACATTTTCTACCTGAATTAGAAGAGACTTATAGTGAATACCAGTTCATATATGTCGACCGAGATGAATTTTTATCATTATGCGGTGATTTAGGTGTGTTTGGTATTCCTAGTTTTGTTGCTTTTCAGAATGGGGAAGAAATAGGACGATTTGTTAGTAAGGACCGTAAATCAAAAGAACAAATTGAGGAATTTATGGATGGGCTTACTACGTCATAACAATATAAAATCGTGACCCCCTCTTTATAAGAGCCTGTGCCATGCTCAGGTTCTTTTTATAATTAGGAAAAATATTTGCTTGTGTATAAATTTTACATTATAAAAGCCACGTTCAGCTGCACCACCACCGCCCAGAATACTTCCCTGTTTCCTTATCTCCTACGGGATCAGGTGAAGTTTTAGACTAAATTATGTCGGATAGTCCGCAGCCCTTACCCCGCTAAACGAGCGCGCCTTGGGCTTTTGTTCTGTGTGATGATTCGTGCTAAAATAAACAAAGTGATTGTCTCCTTCAATCCGTAAAGGAGGAAAATGAAATGAAGATGACAAGTATTAAGATGAAAAAACTAATTGAAGAACGTCTGAATAATCCTGAATGGCGTACTTCCTTTAACCGAGATAATAATGTGTTGCGTATAGAATGGAAAGACACAAAGCAAGGAATAGAAATATCTTTACCAGGAGTGGTTTCAAAGTACGAACAGAAACAGGATAAAGCGTTAGATGATTTAGAAGAGCACATCAAAGAAGCTCTAAAAATTATGAATGAAACACAAACGCTTGTTGGTAAGGAAAAGAGTATATTCCCTGTAATACGTGCTACGTCCTTTCCGACTGAATCAAATGAAGGGAACACATTAGTCTATGATGAACATACAGCTGAAACAAGAACGTACTATGCACTCGATTTAGGTAAGTCTTATCGTCTTATAGATGAGAAAATGCTTCAAGAAGAAGGCTTAGAAACCGAACGACTTCGTGAAATAGCCAGATTTAATGTGCGTTCCTTACGGGCAGATATGAAGCAAGATGATGTTGCAGGCAATACATTTTACTTTGTGTCATCTAATGATGGTTACGATGCATCCAGAATTTTAAATGAAGCATTACTAGAGGAAATGAAGGCGAAAAGTATTGGAGAGCTTGCGGTTGCTGTACCACATGGTGATGTATGTATCTTTGCAGATATTCAAAATGCAGAAGGCTATGATATTTTAGCTCAGATGACAATGAAATTCTTTGCTGAAGGGCGAATTCCAATCACTTCGTTACCATTTCTTTACGATGATAAAACATTGGAACCAATCTTTATTTTGGCCAAAAACAAACCGAAAGATAATGAAAACTAGGAGAAGAAGGGACGTTAAATGATGCAAGTTTATTATAACCGTAAAGGTTTGGGAGATGTATTAATCATTCCTTTGAAACAAGGGGAAGATCGTAATGAAGTTGAATACACTAAACATGGAGATGTTGTGAAAATCACCGACAAGGAGGGGGCGATATTAGGTTATAATGTATTTAGAGCATCTGAATACATTAACTTCTCAGAGAAAGGTGCCATTACACTAACGGAAGAGCTTGTATCTTCAATTGAAAACCTATTTGAGCGTAATGGTCTACAAGATAGTCTGAATGTCGATCTATCACCAAAGTTTGTTGTCGGCTTTGTTAGTGAAAAGACACAGCACGAAAATGCAGATAAACTAAGTGTATGTAAGGTTGATGTTGGGGATGAGAAACTCCAAATTGTCTGCGGTGCTCCTAATGTGGACCAAGGTCAAAAAGTTGTCGTTGCCAAGGTTGGTGCAGTAATGCCAAGTGGAATGGAAATTAAGGATACGGAATTACGTGGTGTCCCTTCAAGTGGCATGATTTGCTCAGCAAAGGAATTGGGCCTTCCCGATGCTCCGAAAGAGAAAGGAATTTTAGTATTAGAAGATTCCTACGAAATTGGACAGCCTTTTGAGCAATAGATGTATGACGTTCGTTTAAAGTTAACTACACTATATTAGAAATGGTATGTGATAAGACCACATACAAGAGGGGCAGTCAAAATTGGAGGACAGCCCCTTTTTAATGTAAATAAATTATAGTTCTAGCGAGCGCCCAGCGACTAGTATGCTTCTCTCGCCTCCGTACGATAAGTTAGCATCGAACCAACCTACGTCGTATAGGCCGCAGCACCTACGTAGCTAACCGGGAGATTGCGCTTTTGTTCTTGGGTTAGGGGATTTATGCTTTAATTCCTATTTATTTTGAGCTTTTCAAACAAATAAACATACAGATTAGCCATTATTGCCCCTCCCCACTAGAGCATGAAACCTGTTAAAATAGTAATATTAAGACTAATTTTTTATAGAAAGAGTGAGAGCCGATGTGGGATCGGATGAAAAAATGGATACATCAAATGCGAGAGCAAGAGGAAGATTGGGACGAGCAGGAACAAAATCAGCCCTCCCCACAAACGCAAGGTCAATCCCGAAATCAATCAAATAGTGATATAAAAACAAAAATGTATTACCAATACCCATCACAAGGATCTTTTAAATTTCCAGTCATCCCTGATGATCAGCAAAGAAAACAACAACATAATAGACAGAAGCAAAACAATCATGTTTTAGATCAAAAGTCAGATGGAAGGTCGAATAGTTATACAAGTCAATCTTCCAATAGTTATTCAAGTACCAAAAAAGACAGTTATACGTGGTCATCCAAGGAAAGTACTAACTATTCTTCTAAAAGTGTAAAAGAAGATATTCAACCAAGTACGTTTACACCAAGCGAAGTGCCTTCCCCAATTTATGGATTTGGTAAGCGAGAAGGACAAATTATGGAGACTGATATTGATGAGGTGCCGGCATATTTTCGGAAAGCAAGTCAACATGAAGAAGATTTAACTAAACCTGATTCCATTACTACGAATGTGAATTTAGATCATTCAGAGGTATTTCAAGACTTTGAGGAATCTGAGGATTTTCAAGAAGAAGCGAATGATAATGTCGTAAGTTTATTTGAATCCTCTCTTACAGAAGATGGCCAGGAAGATGATATTCAAAATGACGATCAATCGAATAATGAACAACATGATGAAGAACTGCATGAATCTTTTGTTTCTTTAAATGATAAGAATGATGATTATGTGAATCAGGAAGATGGGGTAGAGGATGACAGGAATTATGGTTCAAACGCTCTTACCTTAGACACCGATATTGATGAAGAGATCGAAGAAGCAGCTACCGAGATTGATAAAGACGAGCTGGAAGATACCAAAATTCTACAAGAGGAGGTCGAAAGTCAAGATACTCAACCAGAACATTATTCTGAGACTGAAGATGAAGTGGAAGAAGAAAAGGACTTTGTTGCAGTACAAGAAGAATCCGAAGCACGTCATTCTAGAAATGGCGTTCAGGAATCTGCCTCTAATGAATTAGAAAATAAAACTGTTGGAAAAACAGAAGTCGAACCAGCATCTAAAAAACATAAACGACCATTCAATGTTATTATGACACCTAGGGATAAACGGAATCGAGATCGACAACAATCTGCTGAAAAAGAAAGACAAAAAAAGACTGAAGAAACTGCTGCTCACTCAAAAGGTGAAGTAGAAAATGAACAACATGATCAGAGAAAAGATTCTACTCCACCTATGCATTTATTAAATGATTCCCCAAAAAAAAACGAAAATGATCAGGAATGGATCGAACAACAAAAAGAATTATTAGAAACGACCTTACGTCACTTCCATGTTAAAGCCAAAGTTGTTAATGCCATGAAAGGGCCCGCTGTAACAAGGTTTGAAGTACAGCCAGAACCTGGAGTGAAAGTGAGCAAAATTACTAACTTAAGCGATGACATTAAATTGAACATGGCTGCAAAGGATATACGTATGGAAGCACCTATACCAGGCAAGAATGCAATTGGTATTGAAGTACCAAACCCAGAATCTCAGGCTGTCGCATTACAAGAAATTTTAGAAAGCCCTGATTTCGTGGAGCATGAATCTCCATTATCTGTTGGTCTCGGATTGGATATAAGCGGCACACCTGTTGTGACAGATCTACGTAAAATGCCCCATGGGTTAATTGCTGGGGCTACAGGTTCAGGAAAGAGTGTATGTATCAATACGATTTTACTTAGCCTACTGTACAAATCTCATCATGAAGATGTTAAGTTCCTTTTAATAGACCCTAAAATGGTGGAACTTGCTCCTTATAATGATTTGCCACATCTGGTAGCCCCTGTTATTACGAATATTAAAGCAGCTACTTCAGCGTTGAAATGGGCCGTTAAAGAGATGGAATCTCGTTACGAAAAATTTGTAGCTGAAGGTGTTAGAGATATTGATCGATATAATGATAAGGTGAAAGCAAAAGGACGACCAGAAGATAAAATGTCCTATCTTGTCATTGTTATTGATGAGTTAGCAGATTTAATGATGATGTCCCCTCAAGACGTAGAAGATGCGATTTGTCGTATTGCACAAAAAGCAAGAGCATGTGGAATGCATTTATTACTTGCTACTCAACGTCCTTCTGTAGATGTCATCACTGGTCTTATTAAAGCCAATATCCCAACCCGTACAGCGTTTAGTGTATCGTCACAAATAGATTCTCGAACGATTTTAGATGCTGGCGGGGCTGAGAAATTACTCGGTAAAGGTGATATGCTGTTCTTAGAAAATGGTTCAGGGAAGACGCGACGAGTTCAAGGTGCATTTGTTTCAGACGATGAGATTGAGCGAGTTACCAACTATGTTAAGAAAATTGCTTCTCCTCAATATGAATTTGAGCAAGAAGAGTTAATTCAACAAATGGATTTCGAAGAAAGTGAAGATGACTTATTTGAAGAAGCAGTAGAATATGTGATTGAGCAAAATGGAGCAAGTGCTTCATTGATACAAAGAAGATTTAAAGTAGGATATAATCGTGCGGCTCGTTTAATTGATACAATGGAAGAAAAAGGCATTATATCTGAAGCAAAGGGTAGTAAACCTAGAGATGTATTTATGAATTGGGCTAGTTTTGAAGAAATGCGACAGAATAATGAGTAGAAATTCACGCATTTAACTTGTCGAATTCCAGATAATTTTATACTATAAGAAATTAGTAAAACTATGAGGAAACTCGATAAGGAGTTATCGTAAAAATGAAAGAAATCGAAAAGAAGATGAAGGGCGAAATTAAGCGGTTAACAAACCAAACCTTTAAGTTTGATCAGCGAATAGAAGAAGGATGGTTTTCAGCTGTTTACTTTTTAAAAACGAAAGAAATTGTTGAAGAGACACTACCAGATAACTACGTAACAATGCAATTTTTCCAAAAAGAAGAAGCAGTACTTTGTGGTTCGGATGAAGCAATTGCTCTCATTCATACATTTGCAGAACATCCAGAAGAATTAGAAGTTCATTCACTTAAAGATGGAGATCGCATTCGCCCTTTTGAAACTGTACTTACTATTTCAGGACCTTATCAGTATTTCGGCTATCTCGAAGGAATTATTGATGGGATTTTATCTCGTCGTACCTCAGTTTCTACTAATGTATATAACGTTGTAAAAGCTGCTCGTACTTCAGGTAAACAAAAGCCGATTATTTTTATGGGAGATCGTGATGATCATTACACCCAACAAGCTGGTGATGGATATGCGGCTTATATTGGAGGATCAACTGCTCAGGCAACCCACGCTATGAATGAATGGTGGGGGAAAGAAGGGATGGGGACAATGCCACATGCTCTCATCCAAATGTTCCAAGGGGACGTCGTAGCAGCTTCAAAAGCATATCACAAACAATACCCTAACGATGATTTAACGGCATTGGTTGACTATAATAACGATGTTATTACAGATTCATTAAAAGTAGCCAGAGAGTTTGGTAACGAGTTAAAAGGTGTTCGTGTTGATACGTCTAGAACGTTGGTAGATAAATACTTTCTTCGCAATCAGCATTTAATGGGAACCTTCGACCCTCGGGGAGTGAATTCTCAACTAATTTTTGCATTACGAAAAGCCTTAGATGCAGAAGGTTATAATCATGTGAAAATTGTTGTTAGTGGTGGGTTTACTGAAGATCGCATTAGAGAATTTGAAGAGCAAAAAGTACCTGTAGATATGTATGGTGTCGGAAGCAGCCTTTTAAAAATTAACACATCTTTTACAGGCGATAATGTGTTGTTAAATGGAATGTCCGAAGCTAAAGAAGGCAGGCGATATCGACCAAACCCACGTTTGGAGAGAGTAGAATATATTCCACAAAAAGGTTGACAAAATATGTCAACCTTTTTTGTGGAATAGCAAAATGTTGGCTTGTACAAAATCTAATTAGTCATTATTGCCACATGAAACCAAAGTCTCAAGAGGTATTCTTTATCATTGAGAAAATATCGGATATCATTTATCCTTATACAAGGATGATTGCTTTTAAAAAATAGTAGTGTCATTCTACATTAAACAATACTTACTTCTTTCTAAAGTATAGAAAGTAAAGTTTAATATGAAATAATCTTTAACTGAGCCTAAATATAAAGTTTTAAAGAGTTAATGGCTATGCGTTCACTCCCATGCAAGGGTTTGCTATAATGGACAAGTAGATAAGAGACAGTAAAGTTTAGGCGCAAGTTGAACTTGAATACATATACTATGATATAGAAATGACTGTATATTTGTGGAGGTTCTAACGATATGACAATTTACCATTTTGTTGGTATAAAAGGTACGGGAATGAGTGCGTTAGCCCAAATACTGCATGATGCAGGTGAACGCGTTCAGGGATCTGATGTGGAAAAACGTTTTTTTACTCAGGAAGCATTAGAAAATAAAGGAATAAAGATTCTCCCTTTTTCAAAAGAGAACTTAAATGAAGATTTAACTGTAATTGCTGGTAATGCATTTGGTGATGACCATGAAGAAATTAAAGCAGCTCAAGAGTTAGGGTTACCATTTTACCGCTATCATGAGTTTTTAGGAGAATGGTTAAAGCAGTACACTAGTATTGCGGTAACAGGTGCTCACGGAAAGACTTCAACTACTGGCTTACTAGCTCACGTTTTGAGTACTGTTAGGCCTAGTTCCTATTTAATTGGGGATGGTACTGGAAAAGGCCATGAAGATGGACAGTATTTTGTATTTGAAGCATGCGAATACAGAAGACACTTCCTTGCTTATGAACCAGATTATGCCATTATGACAAACATTGACTTTGATCATCCTGACTATTTCACAAGTATTGATGACGTTGTAAACGCATTTCAGGAAATGGCATCACAAGTTCAAAAAGGAATTATTGCATGTGGTGACGATGAGTTATTGCAACAAATTCAAGCTAAAGTTCCCGTTGTGTACTACGGATTCAACGATGGCAATGATTTTCAAGTACAAAATGTAGTTGAAGATGAAACAGGTACAACGTTTGATGTATTTGTCCGCAATACGTTCTATGATGAATTTCACATCCCGACATATGGAAGTCATAATGTGTTAAATGCATTAGGAGTAATAGCTCTGTGCCATTATGAGCAGATTCCATCAGATGAAATTAAACACATTGGTACATTTAAAGGTGTTAAACGACGTTTTACTGAGAAGCACTTCAACGATCAAATTTTAATTGACGATTATGCTCACCACCCAAAAGAAATTGAAGCTACTATTGAATCGGCAAAGAAAAAGTATCCTAACAAGCAAATTGTAGCTATCTTCCAACCTCATACGTTTACTAGAACTCGTATGTTTCTACAAGAATTTGCGGATAGCTTGCAAGATGCTGACGTAGTTTATTTATGTGATATCTTCGGTTCAGCACGTGAGGAATCTGGCAAGCTATCAATAAATGATTTACAAAGTAAAATTGATGGAGCTTATCTGTTGGATTTAAATGAAACAGTAGCCCTCCAACAATATAAAGACAGTGTTCTAATATTCATGGGTGCAGGAGATATTCAAAAGTTTCAAGAAGCATATGAAGCATTATAAATATAGGGATTAAACAGGAGCAACTTTCATTTGAAAGTTGCTCCTGTTTTTTATCGTCTAGGAAATTATAAAAATGTTGGCTTGTGTATAACTAAGCAAGTTATAGAGGCCACGTCCAGCTCCAGTGCCCAGCGACTAGTATTCTACTCTCTCCTCCTTACGTACGATAAGTTAACATTGAATCCTACGGAAATAGTGAATTTCTGGGATGATGGAGGTTCTAGAGTAATGGAGGTTCGATTAAAACCGCTCCATAACGCAGCAACATCAAACTGACCTACGTTCCTGTAGGCTGCAGTTATACGTTGCTAAACGGGCGCATGCGCTTTTGTTCCTTCACAATCGTATTGTGATTTAACTATTCTTTAAATATTCAGGGTTTAACTTTTCTAAATCTGGTGTAACAAAGCGTCCGTTTTTACGAATAAGGACGTTGTCAAAATAGATTTCCCCACCCCCATATTCAGGTCGTTGAATAGATACCATATCCCAATGAATAGCAGAATGGTTTCCATTTGGAGCTGTTTCGTAACTTTGTCCTGGCGTGAAGTGGAAACTCCCATCAATTTTCTCGTCGAATAGGATATCTTTCATTGGATGTTGGATATAAGGATTTAAGCCAATCGCAAATTCACCAATATATCGTGCTCCTTCATCTGTGTTAAAAATTTCATTTATTCGTTCTGTGTCATTAGCAGAAGCCTCTATTATCTTCCCATCTTTAAAGGTAAGTTCAACATCTTCGAATGTGTAGCCATTATAAGGAGATGGTGTGTTATAACGGAGGGTACCATTTACAGAATCGCGAACAGGTGCTGTATAGACTTCCCCATCAGGAATATTTAAATTTCCTGCACATTTCACTACAGGTATATCTTTTATGGAGAAAGAAAGGTCTGTGTTTGGTCCCTTAATATGAACTCGATCTGTCTTTTCCATTCGATTGGCTAAAGTATCCATAGCTTTATTCATATAATCATAATCTAGTGTACAAACATTGAAGTAGAAATCTTCAAATGCTTCTGTACTCATATTAGCTAATTGGGCCATGGAATCATTTGGATAGCGAAGGACACACCATTTTGTGCGAGGGACTCGCCAATCTCTATGAACTTTTTGACCTACAATTTGGTTATATTGTTTCATATTTTCAGAAGGGACATCAGCTAACTCAGAAATATTGTCACCTGACCGAATGGCTATATATGCATCCATTTGTTTCATTAAAGAGGCTTCATGTTCTGCCCAGATATGTAGTTGTTCTTCATTTGCTTGATACAATAAGGAACGAAAAACTTTTGGGTCTTTTAGTGAAACAAGAGGGGAAGCCTCTGCTTTATAAGCTTCCTCGATAAGAGCGGAAACTAATTCTTGTTGCAATCCGGTGTTTTCAATGAGAAGTTTCTCCCCCTTTTGCAAACTTACCGAGTAGTGAACAATCTGTTTTGCTAATTTCTGTATCCTAGGGTCACGCATACAAATTTCCTCCTATACTATATTAATCTTTATGATACAGAAAAAGAATTAAAAACTAAAGCGTGCGCGTACCTTTGCTGTGATTTAAGGGGGATGATTTCTACTTCCATATGAAAAAATATATTTTTAGGTAGAAAAAAATGATAAGTAGAAGGAGATTGATTAAAAAAGTCGAATAATAAAAGTTAAGGAATTATGATTTTAATGTTTTGTTTCACAGGAAGATGGGAAAAAACTTAATATGGGTAATACATATAGAAGGAGTTGAGCAGGGGGAATGATTATATTATTATACATTGCTGCATTAATATTTGCCCTAGCGTTTACAGTACTGGTGGTTTATTTAGCGAAAACTCTTAAAGCCGCTCAACGAACGTTGGACAATGTAGCTACAACCTTAGGTGGTTTGGAGCAACAAATGCAAGGGATAAGTGAGGAAACGACTTCTCTCTTACACAAGACAAATTATTTAGCGGAAGATATTAGTGAAAAAACACAGAAGCTAAATAGTCTGGTAGATGGAGTAAAAGGAATTGGAGATTCTATTAATGACTTCAATCATTCCTTACGCTCGATATCATCTAACTTAAGGCAGTCAGCCGAACATAATACAGATAATGCCGCTCAAGCCATGAAATGGGGGCAGGTCGGTATTAATCTATATAAAAAGTGGCAGAAAGAGAAGCCAGCCTCATCTTCAAGTAACAATTAATTTTAGATAGACAATTCTAAGGAGGAATACAAATGAGTAACCAAAACCAGAACCAAAACCAAAACCAAAACCAGAACCAAAACCAGAATCAAAACCAAACGGATAACATCAACAGTAAAGATTTCTTAATTGGCTCCCTAATTGGAAGTATGATTGGAGCGTCAATGGCAATATTATTTGCTCCTAAATCAGGAAAAGAAGTACGTGAAGATTTAAATCAAGGCGCTAATTATGTACGTGAACGTGCTGGAGAGTGGAAAGATGTTGCCTATGAAAAAGGAAATGAACTAGGTACACGTGCTAAAGAATCTTCTTCTCAGTTAAGTCAAAACGTATCTGTAAAATCACAAGAGTTTGGTGAAAAAGTTCGTAACAAAGTAGATGGTTTCAGAAGCACAAATGATGAAGCTGAAGAAGCTGCTGAAGAAGTAGCTCAGGCTATTGAAGAAGCTGCTGAAGAATTAGAAAGACAACAAGATCAAGAACAGCAAGAACAAGAAACTACTACATCTTCTACAACGAATTACTAAGTATATAACTTTGGGGAAAAGTTGTTGGTATGCTACATTAATACCAACAACTTTTTTTATACTATAGAAGAAGTTGCTACGTTGAAGGAGGAAAAATCCATGACCATCCAAAGTATTGAGCAAAAAGAAACATTTGAACAAGTGCTTGAACAGCACAACAAATTTCTATTGTTAAAGCATAGTCTTACTTGTCCTATTAGTGCAGATGCTGAAAATACTTTTAAACGGTACGATGAAGAGACGAATACCCCTCTTTATATCTTACCAATCCAACAGGCAAGAGAATTATCAAATTACATTGCCGAAGAGTTCGGTGTTAAACACCAATCTCCACAAGCATTATTATTTGAAAAAAAACAAGTGAAGTGGGACGCTTCCCATTGGAAAATCACAAACGATGCATTGAAAAAAGTGGATACAGAGTAAAGAGAATTATATTGAAAAACGCACATAATTCCTTAACGGAATCTTGTGCGTTTCTACTTTTATATAAATTTCACATGTAATGAACCACTGCATAGTAGATGAAAAGGTAAAGGTTAGAAAAGTCTTAGATTTAGTTAGAATAAAAGTGGCCGTGGAACAACTCGCGTCCTGCCAGCTCGCATGCAGGAAAGCGAGTTGCTTCATCGTAACCCCCTTACACTTTTTGGACACATCACCTTTTGAATATCTCGAACTAAAGTCTTCAAGATAATGGGGCTTAAACGGAATAAAAACCTAAAAGAAAGAAGTTGAATTTTATTAATCCAAGCTCTTTGATGTAAAGGAAGCGTGTTAATAGTTTATTTCCTTGTTAATCGCTATTTGAAGAATACCAGTGTAGTTCAAGTTCATCACCATATGTAAGTGAATCGAAAAACGTAGCTTCTTCACCATTTCTTAGAATTTTGAAGTTATGCCCTTTTGTATTATGAAGATTAATATCTACATATCTAAAGATATCTTGGAAAATAAATGGTTGAGCAACTGTCTCTTCTGAAGTTAATTTGTCATCAGGAAAAATCAAGTCATTAAGGAGTAGCGGCTCTCCATTTCTCCTTAAGGTTACTAATGGTTTGTGTAAATTGATAGTTTCTCTGTTAAACGTAACTTTAATCTCATAATGCGGGTCAAGGTTTAAATCTTTCATTACTTCCTCTACTGTAATAGGAGAGACAGGTGTTGTTGTGATATGGTCGCCATCCTCAATTGATGATTCAGGTGGAAACGCTATTCCGTTTTTTCTAAGCTTTTGCAAAGAGTACGGTAAATCATGTTCGATGTTATTTATACATATTCTGAATGGTCTAAGCATTGATAAGATGTTAGTCTGATTAATGGCGTAGAAAAAGTCACGAATCGTTTTTACATAGTGATATTCAATTGAATCATGATCTTGTACAACATACTCCAAAGGTACATGATTAGTATTAACTTTGATATCAGGAGAAATGATATAAGGAATGTCATTCCAAGAAATTTGAACAGATGGAAGGTCACCGATCAAATCTCGTATTGTGAATGTTGGTGACTGGCCATCAATTCCACGTTCAATAAGTAATTCATCACTATGTTGAATCGGATCTTGCAGCGAACATGATACTCCGTTCAAACGTAATGTAGGCTTGCTACCATGTTCACCAGGTAAGGTTATGTCTTTTCCATTTAAATGTACAATATAAGCTATACCTGGACGACCATAGAGGGAGTTCATTTCTATACCTGCTGCTAGCAAACAATCTCCAACCGTTAATGTTTTTAAATCGAACATACGCACCGTGCGATCATTAACTTGAACAGTAATATATTGAACAGGATTTTGCTTTGAAGCAATTGCTATTCCAATTGGCGTAACAAACGTAGGTCCCTCTGGTATGTTCTCAGACTTCTTTAGTTTAGGGATTGCATCGACTCCTCTGATGGCAACTCTGTTTTCTGGAAGGCCTAATTGTTTTGACAGTAGCTTTGGTAATTCTGGAGTAAGGCTCCCTCCTCCAACAAGCATAACGGCCTTTGGTGCTTTAGAGTTGAGAGAAATAATTTCTTCACGAATGGATTCACTAAGTCTTTTTATCACTGATTCAATGGATGAAACCATATCTTCATAAGAAACTTCTGTCTCCATCCCAAGAATATCTGTAATGGTTACATATTCTTGGGAGATGAGTTCTCTCTTAGCTTGTTCAGCTAAAGGAAAGTCGAGCAAATATTTATCACTAATCTCTTCTGTAATTTCATCTCCGGCAACAGGAACCATTCCATATGCCGTAACAGTACCTTGTTCTGTTATAGCAATATCGCTTGTTCCAGCTCCAATATCGACAAGAGCAACGTTTAATCTTCGCATAGACTCTGGTATAAGTACATTAATAGCAGCGATTGGTTCAAGAGTCAGTGCCTCCATTTCTAAGTTCGCTCTTTGTAATGCAGAAAGAAGGGATTCAACAACAACTTTCGGTAAAAAGGTAGCAATAATCTCAACAGATGCCTGATTACCTTGTTGATCAGCCAAAGAACCAATCTCATCCTCATCTAAGTAATAATGAAGAACTGAGTATCCTACACAATAATAATGGATGCTGTTGCTTGCCTCCTCCTCTCTCGCAAGTTCATATTGAGCTTGTTGAACAGCGCTTAATTCCATATGAGAAATATCATCTTGATTCATAAATGGATAACCCTGTATATTTGTTCTTATCTGGGTTCTTTTTGTTTTCAACGCTCGACCTGCAGCGGCTACACATACTTTATGTAATGGGCCATGAGTGGCTTCTAATTCTTCTTTAATAGACTGGATAATGGTAGATACAGATAATATATCATGTATTTGTCCATCTACCATTGACCGTTCCTCATGTTCTTTCGTTATAATATCAATTACATGATAAGAGTTTAACGACTCTTCGATAATGATTCCTACAACCGATCTTGTACCTATATCAAGTGCAAAAATACGCTCTTTCACACATACTCGATCCCTTCTGTCTTGAATTCTTATCATTTTTCTCAAAATCATCTGGTGACAAGTCAAATAAAGTTAGCTATAATGATGTCTAATTATTAAGAATTTATCATACTTTCTTAGTTCTATAAACAATATTGGAGGCGAGAGAATTGAGTAATGAAGAATTAGATAAGCTTAGACAAGATTTAGACGAGGTTAACCAAGAATTGTTAACATTAATTAACAAAAGAGCTCAGCTAGTACAAGATATTGGTGGTATTAAACAGCAACAAGGTATGAACCGCTTTGACCCTGTACGTGAGAGAGATATGCTCGATTCAATCACCCAAAATAATGATGGTCCATTCGAAAATTCCACGATCCAACATATCTTTAAAGAAATCTTTAAAGCAGGACTAGAATTACAGGAAGATGATCATCGAAAGGCATTACTTGTATCACGTAAGAAAAAACCTGAAGATACAGTTATTACCATTAAAGGTGAAACCATTGGTGATGGAAACCCTCACTTTATTATGGGGCCTTGTGCTGTAGAAAGCTACGATCAAGTTGCACAAGTAGCAGAAGCTGTTAAAGGAGAAGGCCTTAAATTATTAAGAGGTGGAGCATTTAAGCCTAGATCTTCACCGTATGATTTCCAAGGTTTAGGACTTGAAGGATTAAAGATTTTAAAGCAAGTAGCTGATGAATATGATTTAGCAGTAATTAGTGAAATAGTAAATCCAGCTGATATTGAAACAGCAGTCGATTATGTAGATGTGATTCAAATCGGAGCTCGTAACATGCAAAACTTTGAATTATTGAAAGCGGCAGGGCGAGTAAATAAGCCAGTCCTATTAAAACGAGGCATGTCTGCAACCATTTCTGAGTTTATTAATGCAGCAGAATATATTATTTCTCAAGGTAACGAGAATATTATTCTATGTGAACGCGGAATTCGTACGTATGAAAAGGCAACAAGAAATACGTTAGATATTTCTTCTGTACCAATCTTAAAACAAGAAACACACTTGCCTGTATTTGTAGACGTAACTCATTCAACTGGACGTCGTGATTTGTTACTTCCTACTGCTAAGGCAGCGATGGCTGTTGGAGCAGATGGTGTCATGGCTGAAGTACACCCAGATCCTGCTGTTGCTCTGTCTGATTCAGCGCAACAAATGGACATTGAGACGTTCAAGAAATTCATAAATGAGTTAAGATAGTTTAATCTTGATTTATAGAAGTAAATAGCCTATATTTAAGGATAGTACAGCAAGACAGCCTCATTCATTGTAGTTGTCTTGCTTCCTTTATGTAGCATGAATGCATATACGCCAACGTCTTGTTGGCGTTTTCTTTTTTCTTTTCAGATATCTGTACTTTAAAATGGACACCGAGAGTTATAGCGACTTTTGCTGATTCTAAGGTCGAGATTTTTTAATGTTCTTTTTTGAAAAAATCCTTTTCATAAAGTATTTTTTCTTATCTAAAGGAAGAAAACGTCGAGGATTGCGGATTCATACATAGTATCGTATGATTATTTAAAGATATAATAAGGAAAACTGTTCTTATGAGACGAATTATGAGGAGGTTAATAAGATGAACGTAACAATATATGATGTGGCACGAGAAGCCAATGTTTCAATGGCAACAGTGTCTCGTGTAGTTAATGGGAACCCAAACGTTAAGCCAGCAACACGAAAAAAGGTGTTAGATGCAATCGAACGACTAGGTTATAGACCAAATGCCGTTGCAAGGGGCTTAGCTAGTAAGAAAACGACTACAGTTGGAGTTATTATTCCAGATATATCCAGTATATTTTTCGCTGAATTAGCACGAGGTATTGAAGATATTGCCACAATGTATAACTATAATATAATTCTAAGCAACTCAGATCAGAATAAAGAAAAAGAGATCCATTTAATTAACTCCATGCTTGGTAAACAAGTAGATGGATTAGTATTCATGGGTGGAAAAATAACAGAAGACCATATTAGAGAATTTCAAAATGCATCTGTTCCTGTTGTGCTAGCAGCTACAGTAGATGAAACCAATACCGTTCCTTCTGTGAATATCAATTATGAACAGGCAGCATATGAAGCGACAAAAACATTGTTTGATCATGGCAATGAACATGTAGCGTTTGTTGCAGGTCCAATTGAAACGAATATCAGCGACCAGAAGTATAGTGGTTATGTGAAGGCTTTGAAAGATAGCGGAAAATCATACACGGATGCCTACACAATTCGTGGAGATTACACATATGACAGTGGTATTGAAGCACTTGAGCAATTAATGGAAATGGAAGAACCTCCAACAGGTATTTTTGTAGCTTCAGATGAAATGGCTTTAGGTGTCATTCATGGGGCACAAGACCGTGGTATGAAGGTACCTGAAGATATTGAAGTATTTGGCTTTGATAATACGCGCTTAGCCACAATGGTGCGCCCAACATTATCAACTGTAGTACAACCTATGTACGATATTGGGGCAGTATCTATGCGGTTATTAACGAAGTATATGAATAATGAAGAAGTAACTGATCAAAACGTTATTCTTCCACATCGAAATATAAAAAGAAACTCAACAAAATCATAATAGTGCCGATATTAATAGTAGATCTTCATGGTTGATTATTAGGGAGAGAGACGATGAAAAGAAATGATTTGTTAACTCCAATCGGTATTTTTATTGGTATTACTATGATTATGTTTGGAATTTTCTCTAGTGGAGGATTAACTGGAGTTGTTTCCTTTGTGCAAATTTCTTCAATTGTAATTGTACTTGGAGGTTTAGCTGCAGCTATTTTAATTAACTTTAATTTAGAGGAGATTAAGCTTACGGGGAAGGTGCTTAAAGAAGCATTCAATCGCGATGAGCAAAATCTTAGAGAATTAATTGACCTATTTGTACGGTTATCTGAACGAGCTAGAAGAGAAGGGCTATTAGCTTTAGAGACGGAATTGGATGAAGTAGAAGACCCATTTATTCGAAAGGGAATTTTACTTGCAGTAGATGGGATAGAACCTGAAGTCATAAATGATATTATGAATGCAGAGATTTCAGCCATTGAAGAAAGACACCGTCGAGGTAGAGCTATCATTGAAAAAGCTGCTGAATATGCACCGGCATGGGGAATGATTGGTACGTTGATTGGATTAGTCCTGATGCTTAAAAACTTAGAAGATCCAACAACACTAGGACCAAATATGGCGATAGCACTCTTAACGACATTCTACGGAACAGTGTTAGCTAATCTTGTATTTCAACCTATGGCAGGTAAGCTTATTAACAAAACCGATCAAGAACTATTTATGAAGCAAGTCACGATAGAAGGTGTCATCGGTGTACAATCCGGCCAAAATCCAAAAATCCTTGAAGAGAAGCTAAGTGCTTTCTTGTCAGAAAAAGAAAAGAAAGTAGAACCTGAAGAGGAAGAGGGTTATATGGAGGAAACGGCTAATGAAGCTTAGAAAAACCACTAGACGTGAAGATAAAGGCGCACCGAAATGGATGGTTACCTTTTCTGATATGATGACTCTAATTCTAGTGTTTTTCATTTTGTTGTTCTCGATGTCCCAAATTGATCGAGTCAAATTTAAAGCAGTAGCCGAATCGTTCAATAACCGGGCGATGTTTGACTTTAATCCCTCAATCGTTGAATTTGAGAATCCATCTAGTAATAAGGAAAATGAAAATCAAGAAATAAAAAAAGATGGAGCATCTACCGAGGAAAGTGGAAGGGAAAACAACAAGGATACGAATGAAGAACCTAATTCATTAAATGATCTTGTTAAAGAAGTTGAAACATTCTTAAAAGAAAACCAATTAAATAAGGTAATTTCTGCAAATCGTACAGATCGAGGGGTTGTTCTAACTTTACAAGAACAGGTTCTTTTTGAATCAGCTAGAGCAGATATTATTGATGACGGGAAACCTTTTTTAGAAAAAGTTAGTAAATTATTAACCAATATTCCTAATCATGTGAAAGTTGAAGGTCATACAGATGATCGACCTATATCCACGTTTCGCTATCCTTCCAATTGGGAATTATCTACAGCACGCGCAAGCAGTGTCATTCGATACTTAACTCGGGTAGAACAACTTGATACTAATCGTTTTTCCGCAGTAGGTTACGGTGCTACACGTCCTGTAGCACCTAACAATTCGCCAGATAATTGGGAGAAAAACCGACGCGTTGAAATTGTGATATTAGATCCAAACTATGATGAAAGTCAAAATGACACACCTGCACAATAAGTATTTATTACGTAAAAATCCTAGTGCCTCTCTAGAGGTACTAGGATTTTCTATAAGAAAAAGGAGATTCCTTTATCTTATAAGGGTTTAAAGGAGGTTTTAGGATGATGGAGGTTCGTTTAAGAGCGCTGCATCGTGTAGCACATCGAACCAACCCATAGCAGTTTGTACGTCGCTGAACGGGGACTTGCGTCTGTCTATGTCTTTATATACCCGAATTTGGTGAGTTATATTTTAATTGTACAAACTGTAATGCTTTTTCAAGAGCTTTCTCATTCTTTTCGGTGATTTCCTCTTTTCGAGGTATCGCTTTATACATGTTGGCTGGGTCATTCCAATTATCTGGTAAAGTCACTGGGGCTTGCTCTTGCCATTTTGTTGTCCACTCCAATGGTAGTTCACCTGAGAAGGGGGTATTACTGGTCATAACCTTCCATATTTGCGCCCAAGCTCGTGGTACGACACGCCAAATATCATACCCCCCACCTCCTAAAGCAATCCATTTACCATCACAATACTCATGAGCAAGTTCATGTGCTAGCTTAGGAATATGCTCAAAGATATTCATCGTACAGCACAAATGGGTAAGGGGATCTAGAACATGCGCATCGGCTCCATTTTGAGTCACGATAACATCTGGCTTAAAGTAGTGCATTATTTCACGTAAGGCTTCTTCATAGACTTGAAGAAACGATTCATCCTCTGTGAAAGCATCAACTGGTATATTAAAACTATACCCATAACCTTCTTTTATTCCTCTTTCATTCACATTTCCAGTGCCAGGGAAAAGGTATCGGCCTGTTTCATGAATGGATAATGTGCATACATTTGGATCATCGTAGAAAGCCCATTGAACACCATCTCCATGATGGGCATCTGTATCAACATATAATACTTTCGCGTCATAGTGCTTTCTAATATACTCAATCGCTACGGCGCCATCATTATAGATGCAAAATCCTGACGCTTTTTGTTGAAAGCCATGGTGAAGTCCACCACCAAGGTTAAGAGAATGTTTTACTTCACCTTTCATCACTGCATCAACGGCTGTTAAGGAACCCCCGACTAACAGGGAGGCAGCTTCATGCATATGTGCAAACATTGGTGTATCTTCTGTACCAATTCCATAAGGAAACCCTTCGTCTTCTGTAAGTTTGCCCTCGCTAGCTAGCTTTACGGCTTGTATGTATTTAGGGTCGTGGATGAGTCTTAATTCTTCCTCTGTTGCCACTCGAGGAGGAATGAGATGGTTATCATCAATAGCATTACTCGTCTTTAATAATTCATAAGCTAACGTTACGCGTAATTGATTGAAAGGGTGTCCTTCCCGAAACCGGTACTTTGTAAATTGGTCTGAGTACACAAATTTAGCTTCACAGGTCATTTCTCTATCCCCGGCATATTTGGCCACAACACCTCATACCCTTCTGCGTGCAAATCTTCTATAATTGGCATTGGGTTCATAGTTTGTAATCGAAAGACTAGTATTTTATAGCGTTGATCTGGCTCATAAGGATAAATGAGTACAGATGTAATGTTGACTTTTCTACGTCCCAAAACAGCCGTTACTTCTGGAAGGATACCTGGTTTATTAATTACTTTTAATTCAATTTGAGAGCTTTGGACGTTCACTCCAGTTAATTGAATTAACGTATAGAGCATATCCTTCTCGGTTACTATGCCTACTAGTTTGTTAGCTTTTGTTACTGGTAGACAAGCAATTTCTTGCTCATAAAAAATGGACGCAATTTCCTCTACAAAATCTAATGGATGAATAGTCGTTACAGGTGTACTCATAATCGATCGTAATTCATTTTGCAGTTCATTCTCATCATTGTCTTGATGAATATGAAAAATGGAAGGGCTTGCATCTCTTACATCTCGATCTGATACGATACCTATCACTTGATTAGATTCATCAACAATTGGTATATGCCTTATATGGTGATCGTTTAGCAACTTTAAAGCGCTTTCAATAGTTTCAGTAGGTTTACAAGTGATAACCTGAGTTTTCATAATTTGTTCGACAAGCATCTTAATCTCCTCCTCGACTCGTGCGATAACGGTTACGATTTAAGAAACGTAATTGTTCAAAACGTTTAACTGATTCTGGGTCAACACGCTCCCCGATTCTTGCCATTAGACAATTTGCTGGGTGCGAGACAATTTCTTCATCATCAGTTGGATACGGAGTAAGCCCGCCTGCTCCCATCATTTTCTCCATTACTTTACGGTAATTCCAGATATTTAAACGTGTACCTGAAAGATCCCAATGCCAATAATACTCAGTTGAAATCACAATAAAATCTTCCATTGCATCATCCAACATGGAAACCTTTAATAGCCATGAACCGATTTTGTAGCCTCGATAAGCAGGAATAACTTCAATAGCACCTAATTCAATCAAATCTTCCATTTGAAATTTCGACCATCGTTCAAGTGGGTCGGGATATAGATACGTAACATATCCAACAATTGTTTCTGAAGTTCGTGCTATAATGATCCGTCCTTCCTCAAACTCAGCTATTTTCTTTACAGCTTCAAATTGCTTTTCAGAGGGGCGAAACGCAGTTAAATGTTCATGAAATGAATAGTTGGCTAATTCCGAAGAAGAAAGAGGACCTTCTATTACCACTGTACCTTCATGGGTCTCTATTTCTTTGGAATGATACTCTTTTATATGCTTCATTTCTACACCACCTAAAAATTGAACCTTGATTTTATTAACATTATACAGGAAAAACCATGAAAAATAATCCCAAAAGTCTGAAAAAATGTTACAACCCTAGGACAAAATAAAAGATTAAAAATTTTTATTTAAATAGGTTAGTATTTAATCAATAAAAAAGGAAGAGGAATATATATTCCTCTTCCTTGCTTGATTAGAGTTGTTATATTATTGAGAGTTATTACTGTTCTCCAGAGTCCAGAGCTCTCACTATTGCCGGAACTTCCATCGCTGCTAGAAGAATCTCCTCCACTAGAATCACTGGAACTTCCTGAATCCTCATTGGAATCACCAGAACTTCCGGTATTTCCACCAGAATTACTTGAGTCTCCTGATGAATCACCAGAGGTTCCATCACCAGAGTTACTAGTGTCATCTCCGGAGTTACCGGTGTCATCGCCTGAGTTGTCAGAGTTATCAGTGTTTCCTGAATCACCTGAGTCACCGGAATTTCCACTATTTCCGGAGTTATCATTTCCTTGACCAGAATCATTGTTATCATCTGGTTCAGGCTGTGGTTCTGGATCTGGTGTAAAGTCACCATATTGGGCTGATGGAGAAGCGCCAGAGACACGACCATAGTAGTCAACAGCCTTGACAATATATACTCCTCTACCTCTAGATCCTAATGACGTATCAGCTGAACTTCCTGCCAGTTGGAATGCTGCTCCCGGTGAAGGTGCACGATACACTCGATAACCTACCACATCATTACTTGCAGATGCAGACCATGTAACAGCGCCACCACTAACATTGACGGTTGCAGGTGCTGCAGGTGGTTGACCATCATTAGGTAATTTATTTGATGCAGGAACACTAACATTCGCCCAACGTTCATTATTTGGAATTAACTGACTAAAGTCATCTAATTTGTCATAATTATTACGTTCAATCCAATCTGGATTAAAGTATATTCCACTATTGGTAAACTCATTTGGTGTCGCTTCATCAGCTACATATGTTTTACCGTTAACAACAACAGATCTCGTTTGAATTAAACTATCATCTGTTTTAGATGGTACTTGTCCTGAAGCGTAGATATCGCTTTTAACAAGTCCAAATTCAGAACATAGTTCAGAAGGAGCTAGTCCTGAGGTAGCACAATAGTTAGCTGTAACAATACCTCCAGGGTTCTTAAAGCTTTCTTCTGGAACCATTAGATCTGGTCTAATATCAGATGCTGCATTTACTACTTGTGACCAGAGGTTGATGTTTCGGTTACTGTAGCTTAGGTTACAACCATAGCATTTTATAGATTTAGGGGTATCATATCCCATCCACATTCCCATGGTCACATTAGGGTTTGTCGCAACAAACCAAGTGTCTCGGAAGTTTTGGGATGTACCTGTTTTACCAGCCCAATCCACATCTTTATACTTAAGTTGATAATTTGCATATGTTGCTGTTCCATAATCCAAAACATCTCTCATCATATCAATAGTAAGGTAAGATGTTTGTTCACTGAATACCTTCGTTTTTTCACTTTTATGCTCATATAATAGTTCGCCGTCTTTATTTTCTATTCGGTCTATCATGTAAGCATCGACGAAGTTCCCCATATTTCCAAATGTGGAATAGGCGTTTGTGTTTTCTTCTACTGTTACACCGTTTGTTACGGCACCTAAAGCCATAGATAAATTGGTTCTGTCACCTTCTGTTAATGTCGTGAAGCCCATTTTATCTAAGAAAGAAACTGGATCTTGATTAACAATATCTGCATAGGTTCTAGCTGCTGGTACGTTAAAGGATTTCGCAAGGGCATAACGAATCGATGTTAAGCCATGATAACGACCTGTGTAGTTTCCTGGCGACCACGTTTTCGTTCCCGCTTGGAAAGACGTATCGATGTCAGCTACCACAGAACCGGGTTGAGCTTGACCAAGTTCAATGGCTGGAGCGTACACAAGAATCGGCTTCATCGTACTCCCATTTGAACGTTGTGAGTCTGTTGCGTGATTCACTTGATTCTGTTCGTAATCTCTTCCACCAATGAAACTGAGAATTTTACCTGTACTGTTCTCCATTAGGAGACCACCGACTTGAACAGGCTCTTGAATGGTTTTTTCTTCTCCATCAACTACGACGGTTTCTGGTTTTTCTGGTCCATATTGATTGTAATTATTTTTTATTTCTTGCATTTTGTCGTAGATTTTTTGGTCAATTGTGGTGTGAATTTTGTATCCATTTCCACGTAAGTTACGGTCAGCAAGAATAAAATATTGTTCTTGAAGTGCTTCATTATTCTCTAAGTCTTCTTCGCTGTAACCGTCTTGCTTGGCCAGTTCCTTCGCTAAAATCTTTTTCGCACGCTTTTCAATCTCAATTGTTAAATAAGGATACTCTTGAATAGGTGATGTCTCAGGCTTAGCGAAATCAGCTGCAATATTATAGTTACGTGCTGTCTCTAATTCTTGATCTGATATCATTCCAGCTTCATGCATTCTAGTTAGAACGGTTTGCATTCGATCCATAGCCGGAGCGATATTTTCTTCACTTTTGACTTCACCACTGTTGGAAAATGGTGTGTAAAGGTAAGGGCTTTGTGGTAAACCGGCAATAAATGCGGATTGAGCTAAATTTAACTCATCTGCACTCACACCAAAGATACCTTGAGCAGCTGTTTCAATTCCTGCTATGTTTCTACCCGACGCATTTCGTCCAAAAGGTACGACATTTAAATATGCTTCAAGAATTTCATCTTTTTCAAAGAACCGTTCTAAGCGCATGGCTAGAAGTATTTCTTTCGCTTTACGCTCGAATGACACTTCGTTTGTGAGAATTTGGTTTTTAATTAACTGTTGAGTAAGTGTACTTCCACCAGTTTTTGTACTTGCATTGGTTACTTCTTGGAATATTGCCCTCAGTATTGCCTTTGGCACAATTCCTTCATGTGTTTCAAAATATTCATCTTCTGTAGCAATAACAGCATTTCGGACGTGTTTCGAAACGTTTTCTAGTTGAACTTCTTCACGATATAAATCAGAGCGTATTTTCCCTAAATACTTATTATCTCCAAAAAAGATTTCTGTCGTTTCCTCATAGTTATAAATATCCTGTTTCATATCTTCTTCGGCTCGAATAGGTTCATCTTTCACGAGTGATGCGAAATAACCCGCACCTAATCCCCCTGCGAAGAAGAATCCTACAACACCAATGATTAAAAAGAATAGTAAAACATTCCATGCGACATCATAAGTGATTCGGGAAGCTTTTTGAATTTTCCCTTCTTGCCACCATTTCGTAAATGGTGATTTATCAGAACCATTAGATTGGTTATTATTCATATTATGGATCCCCCCCCTATACTTACAACGAATATTATACCATAATCCACCATGAGGAGACATGATTCTACTGTTATTTATAGTTGCTTTTTCAAAAAAATTGTGCTATAAATTTAAGATAGAAATAAATATATTCACGTTGAAGGGTATGCAGTAATAATTTGTTCCCTGTTGTAGAGAGCTGACGGTTGGTGAGAGTCAGTACAAAGCAAATTGTGAATTACGTCCTGGAGTATCTTCTGCTAAATCAGAAGACGGTTATAACCGTTATATTTCCGAGTGGTAACAGATAGAACGCTGTTACAACAAGGGTGGTACCGCGAGGCAAATCTCGTCCCTTTTAGGGGCGAGATTTTTTTATGCTTTTTTAGGTGAATACTTTAAAAAAATAGTGTTACCTAAGCTGAGCTCTAGAATTAAATAAATTAGATATACATATCAAAAAGGAGTGACACTATGCATATTTTAGAAGATCTAAAAGCAAGAGGTCTAGTGAATCAGACAACGGATGAGGAGAGCTTGCAAAAGCATTTAAGTCAAGAACAAGTAACATTGTACTGTGGATTTGATCCCACCGGGGACAGCTTGCACATTGGTCATTTGCTGCCCTTATTAATTTTGAAGCGTTTTCAAAGAGCGGGTCATCGTCCCTTAGCCCTTGTAGGGGGAGGGACAGGAATGATTGGCGATCCAAGTGGACGTTCAACAGAGCGTCAACTGAATAGCGAAGACACAGTACGCTATTATAGTAAACAAATCGAAAAACAAATGGCCAAAGTTCTAGAATTTGACCAAGGTGATAATGCTGCTGCAGCTCGAAATAATTTAGATTGGCTAAAGAATTTAACAATGATTGAGTTCCTACGAGACGTGGGCAAGCACTTTGGAATTAACTACATGTTAGCTAAAGACTCGGTAGAATCAAGAATTGAGCATGGGATTTCGTACACAGAGTTCAGCTATATGATTCTGCAATCATATGATTTCTTAAATCTCTTTAGGGAAGAGAACTGTACTCTTCAAATTGGTGGAAGTGATCAATGGGGGAATATCACTGCGGGTCTAGAGCTCATTCGTCGTACATCCTCTGAAGGTGAAGAAGCAAAAGCATTTGGTTTAACAGTCCCACTTATAACGAAGGCAGACGGAAGTAAATTTGGTAAAACAGCTGGGGGAGCGATTTGGTTAGATTCAGAAAAAACGACACCATATGAGTTTTACCAATTTTGGATTAATACGGATGACCGAGACGTTATTAATTTCCTTCATTATTTTACATTCTTATCCTTGGATGAAATTGATGAGTTAAGAAAAGAAGTTGAGGAACAGCCTGAGCAAAGAGTTGCTCAGCGTCGGTTAGCTGAAGAAGTAACGCGAATGGTTCATGATGAGGAAGCATTGCAACAAGCACAAAAAATTACCGATGCTTTGTTTAGTGGAGAACTTAAAGATCTTACGGGAAGCGAAATAGAGCAGGGCTTTAAAGATGTACCAACGCATCATTTAGATGAGCAAGAAAAAGGACTCATTGATCTGTTAGTTGAAGCGAAAATTTCTTCTTCCAAGCGTCAGGCGAGAGAAGACATTCAAAATGGAGCTATCTATATTAATGGAGACCGACAACAAGACATGAAGTACACTGTTACAGAAAAAGATAGAATTGACGAGACCTTTACCATTATACGTAGAGGAAAGAAAAAGTACTTTTTAATTCGTTTTAATTAAAAAAGGAGCTGTTCCATTGTTTATTAAGTAGTTCAGTTTTGGAGCACAAAAGACGAAAATGTAAATGAAATTGGGTGTCAAATTGTTATATAATTTGACACCCAATTTTTATTGTTATAACAAGGTTTCTTGGCAATTTGTAAAGTAAATTGCATGCCAAAATGTATATAAAATTGCAACCGTGAAATAATTATTGTAAGGATGAAAATTAGGGTGCTAAAATAGCTGTAAATTCAACTACAAAATGGGGTGCATTTTACTGTGCGGTTTTTAGAACCAAAAAATAAAAACGTTAAAGCGGTTGATTGGGAAATATCGGAGCAAACAAGAGAAATAGTAAGGCAGTATGCCGAATATGCGGAGCGTACAGAGAGTGAAACAGTTGATGAATTTTTATTAAACATCCTCGATGACAAGAAGTTCATCGAATGGGTGACCAATAAAAGAAGTAACAAACGAATTGTTAGAAGAATGGGCTTAGAAGACAAAGCGGATAGATCACAGTGACAAAGTTAAAGCGGTTAATTACAAAAGAAGATGAGATCGTAAAGATCCATCCACCTATAACAAAAGAAGTGTTGGAAGACCGCAAGAAGCAATATGATCTCTTATCTCCTAAAAAGTTTGCGACACGTTATAACTCAGCCCTTTTTACGCCTGTGAGTTTTGAATTATTGGGATGGGACTATTCAATACAGCTCAACTACTGTATCAACCCTTTTTGCTGCAACTTTGGAAAAGAACAGCATAAATACGATGAAACCAAAGGGAAGCCAAGCCGATATAAATTAACTGGAAGTTCCAAAGACCATAAAGGTTTGTATTGTAATGACAATCCTATGAGGAGAGGTGTATCACAGAATTGCAAGGTTACCCCTGTATCTAACTGGTCTGTTGTTGAAGAAATTAAGCGTCTCGTGGAAGTTGGCGGGATTACAAATATTGATCCAGAATACCAATTTCATAAAGATGACTGTACTTTAATCAATATTTCACCTTTCAATGAACCTAAACAATTTTATAAGCGAGGCAAAAGTAAAAGTATGTCTCAAAGATACCAGTGTAAAACATGTAAGAAGTACACTAATGTATTGCCCAAAAGAACAGAAACAACAACTTATCATCAAAAGAAAAACTCCATTCTCCCGATGTTCGCTCGGATGTTGGTTGGCAAAGTGTCTGTCAGTCGCTGTTGTGAAATGTTAGGTATTGGTGTCGGCACATATTATCACAAGTTGGAATGGCTATATAAACGTTGTTTGGAGTTCTTGGAGCGACATGAGACTCAGGCTTTTAAAACTATGAAGTTCGATGATATATGGCTTAATACAGATAAGATGCACTACTACCTAAACAATGTTCGGAAGAAAGGGCAGGGCTCGAAGAAATACACTGGATTAGAAGAACTCAATATGCAAACTCACCTGGTTGTTACTGCGGAAGCTCTATCCAGATATGTATTCCGTTCTGACATTGCTTATGATTGGGATACAAGCTTAAGTGATTTAAACGAAGACACAAGAAAATTAAAAGAGGACCACTTAAACACATTTAGTCGCAAGAACGATAGACTAGATTGGTCATATTATCCTCAGGAACCATCTGCGAACGATACGCAAGATATTAGTACCTATCAACATGAACTTAGACAAATTGAAAACAGAGGTAAATATGTAGATGGTTTGAATGTGGCATCTGGATATACTACAACCGCCCACTATTGGTTACTTAAACAGATGGTGAATGCAGATGAATGGCGGATGATAAGTGACGATGATCCATCTATTAGAAACGCTTTCTATCGTGTATTTACCGATGAGCTTAGATTAAGTGATGCCCATCATTTTATTTGTCAAGTCGATAAGACCAAAAGCAGAAGTCAATGTTTAGAAGAATATGAAGATGCGAGAAGAGATTTATTGGTCTGGGCGGAAAACAGAGGGTACGACACGAAGCATCTTAGAGGCATAGCCTATCGCTATTTAAAGGAATTATTTTTGACACATGATTTTCATAAGGAATCCGTTAACAAGGATGGAGAACGTTATCGTGAGTATGCAAGTAACCCTATTAGAAATCCTCTTGCTTCAAAAGATAAAGGGGTTTACTCCGTTGATTGTAGAACAGATTTGTCCTCGCTTGAACCAAGTGTTATAGCTAAAATGATACTAAACGTTAACGATCATTCAACCAATAGCTTTATTCAGCAAATAAGAAGAAGAATATCTTCTTTAGAAAGACCTTTAACAACAGCTCGTGGGGATAAGAAAAGCTATATTTACGCCAATTTTAACCCAAAATACGCGCAATATGTCGTAACCATTCTTAGAACGTATTACAACTTCTGTCGTCCTTATAAAACAGCAGACAGTAAATCATTAACACCTGCACAACGACTAGGAATCACGCACAAGCAGTTTGATTGGAATGACATCATTTACTTCAAATAAGACAAAAAGAGCTTGGAGTTCCAAGCTCTTTTTATACTATTAATGCTCATATCTCATTAGTACCATGTTGGCGCAGGGCATCTTTATTATTCCCCTTAATCTTGTAAGATATCTTTTCAAATGTTTTTAATACAAGATAACCTAGGATAGCCCCTAAAGTATTGAGTATAATATCATCAATATCAAAAGCCCTTATTGGTAAGAACAATTGTGAAACCTCTATAAACAAAGAGCTTAATAAACCGACGATCCCAACTCTTTTTACACTTTTTAACCTACCGTACTTTAGTGACAGCACAAAACCTAATGGCATAAACAAAATGATGTTCCCTACAATATTCCTTAAAGGAACCATAAAATATGAGTGGTTCAACATACTTTGCATGCTTGTAAATGGGGTGAAATTGTGGTTGATCCCATATTTATGAGGAACACCAATTTCAAGCGGGAAAATTGTCATTTTAATGATCCATAGCACACTTGCCAAGAAAAGAAGGTTAATTACTTCCTGCCTTAAAACGATTTTTTGTTTCTTATAAATTACGTTAAAACTTCTAATGATAAACCAGAAAGCTATGATAATTATGGCTGGTAATAGAAAGTTTATCCTCAATTTGCACTTCCTCTCGATATTATTTGAATGCCGACTGATATTTATATGTTATTTATTGAAAGTATTAAATTTAGGTCGCTCCTTCTGTTAAGGGGAGTAAGAAAGATCTTATCTTACAAATAGAAAACTTTTCCTAAGTTTAACTACTTGATTACTTTTTCAGTACCATTAATGATCACTGATTTAATTTCCATAGGGTCTAAAGGTATGTCAGACTCGAACTTCATTATAACCTCTCCATTCTCGTTAATAGCTTTACTTGCAGGAAGCGTTACAATCTCATCGTTCGTAAGCTTAACATCTACATTTGGTTTGTTTCCTTCACTTAAACTCCCTTCTCCCTGAAGAGTTACTCCTAATGGATGAATCGTTAATTGATTAGATGTCCATCCACCCATGCTCATTTCGAATTTCATTTCTAACAATGACGAATCTTCTGCCTGTAATTTGAATGTTGTGTTCCAACTCCCTTCTTCAAACAACCCCGAAGCTACAAAATTACCGCTTAGATCATAATTCAAATGGTCCTCACTCTCGACCTTGAAAATGTACTCAGTGTATTCTCTGCCATAAGAAGTTTTGCTACCATCAAAACCAAATTGAACACTGGAGGGTTTTATACTACTTCCAGTCTGATCAGTAAGTGTTAACTGTCCGTGACTATCAACGTAATCCTCATCCCAGCGAACTTGAACATGTAAACGATCTTCAATTAATCCAACATTCGTTACCTCCATAAAGTCATGCTTGAAAATGTTATTTTTTGATGGAGCGGGTTGGAGAACCTGTATCGTTTCTTGATTCTCTAACGAGCGATACAATTCGCCTCCCCCGCCAGGTATATTGTTCATATCCAGTGTCATTGTGTTTGCTTCTTCTTTTAAGATAGAAGAGATGTTTCTTTTTTCAAATTCATGTGTTTCTTTGTGACTCAAGAACGACTGAATTTGAAACTTAACCTTTTCCCCGTTGAGGTCCTCTCCACCATTCGCCTGAATTCTAAGTGTGGCTGTTTTCGTAGTTTCATCAAAAGCAATAACCTTGCTGTTAAACATTTGAGCACCACTTAGTGAAAAATCATAAAGGTCTAGGGTGGAGTCAATACGATCTCCCGACAAATCTTGTAGTGTTATATAGATAACAGCCATTTCATCATCGCTTATAGCAGCAACTGTCTCCATCTTGATATCATTATCAACACTCGTTTTTTCAATAGGTTTTAATAGCAAAGCGATCTCGGGACTGACTAATGATACTAAATTATTAACAAAAGGATTATAGGCGGTGACAACTCCAGCAGAAAAAAGAATCATTAAGGATGCCAGAATGGAAGTTAACCTTTTTTCTAATTTTCTCTTCTTATGCTTTCCCCCATCGTGAACACTTGCAAAAAAGTTCGCCCTGTCCTCTTCCTTCAATAGAGGAGATTCCCCTATATACTGATCTAACTCTGTCTTAAAGCGTTTATTCATCTATATATCCCCCTAGTTTCTGTCGCAGTTTAGATTTCCCTCTAGAAATTCGTGTCTTGACCGTTGATTCTTTCACATCTAGAGCTTCACTAATTTGTTGTATGCTATATGATTGATAATAGCGTAATACAAAAATTTCTCGATATTTAATGGGGAGTGATAGAACATTCGCTGCAAGACGGAGGTTATTTTCCTTTAGAATCACCATGTCTTCCGCAGACTTCTCCTTTTCAGAAAACAGAGTATCGTTCAAGCTAATTATACGTTTTATAGGAGATCGCAAATGATCTTTACATGTGTTAATAGCAATTCGATACAACCAAGACCTTAATTTTGCTTCCCTTCTAAAACTACCGATTTTCTTATAAACCTTTATCAAAAATTCCTGAAAAATGTCATCTGTGGTGGCATAGTCCTTCATGTATGTAAAAATAAGACGTTTTATCTCTTCGCCATATTGATCAATGATATAATTCATTACCTCTTCGATTGATTCATAGAGAATATCCTCATCCTCTTCTAATTCTTCTCTTTCCAATCTTTATCACTACTTTCCATATTTCTTTAACTTAAGACGAGCACCCTTAAAGAAAGGTCCCATGTTTTTCAAAATTTTTCAGGTGAAAAGACGTCATCTTAATAAGTTCTATAACTATTTTCACAAAAGTTTTTCTAATAAAAAAGGCGCATCAAGGAATGCGCCATCGTATTTTTAATTCTGTTAAAGTTCAATATTGATATATAAAAGAGAGGAGTTTCCAAATAATCAGAAACCTTCTTCACCATTATTTTTCTTCAATAACACACCTTATAGTTTATGTAATTCGTTTCACAAATCAAGGACTTGAACCAAAGGCAATAACATCATATATAGCCAACAAGACCCCTCCAAAAATTCATTCATTTAAATTACATTTTACCGCTTCAGCGTTAATTTTTTGATGAACTAAATAAGGATTTGATTTCACTGATATTGTACCACAAGATTTCCAATTGCCTTTTAACTTACAATTTCTCTTGCAATTTGGCTATCAATTACTACGTATTTTCTATGTGAATTCACATAAAAAAAGCAGTTCAATTAAGGGTACAAAATGCAATTTTGTACTCCAAAACTGAACTACTTAATTGTTTATGGAGCAGCTTCTTTTTTCAATTCTATATAAATGTAATTATAGTACAGTATAATCGCGCCATTCTGGAGGCAATAATATTTTATAGCTTGCCTGCAAAAATCTGTCATCTATTAATACAATAATACCTTTATCCATCTCCGTTCGAATTAATCTACCACCCGCTTGAAGGACTTTGTTCATACCTGGATAACGATACGCGTAATCAAACCCGTTTTTATTTACGTTAGTAAAATAATCTTTAATAATATTTCGTTCTAATCCAATTTGCGGAAAGCCTACTCCTATGATGAATACTCCTGAAAGTCTGTTCCCTTTTAAATCGATCCCTTCTGAAAAGATGCCCCCTAATACTGCAAACCCAATTAATGTATTTTGGGGATCGGTATTAAAATGGTCTAAATAGGCAGCTCTATCTTTTTCGCTCATATCTTGGCGTTGAAGAATCGTTTCAACGTCTGGGTATTGATCTTGAAATGCATCATATATGCGATACATATAATCATAGGAAGGCAAGAAGACAAAGTAGTTACCTGTCTTTTGATTAGTAAGCTCTCTTATGGTTTGAACAATTTGATCTATTGAGTTATCACGATCGCGGTACCTTGTAGATATAGGCTTTATAAAAGTTTGTGTATGATCAGAAGCGAAAGGGGAGGGGATGGCTAATTGATAATCTTCTTCTTTAGCTCCCAACATATCCTTGTAATAGTCTAGTGGTGTTAAAGTAGCAGAGAAGTACGTTTTGGATTGATAATCCTTCCCGGCCCTTTTTAACAATACAGAAGGGTTTACACAAAACATTTTTATCGCAATTTCTTGCCTCCATTGCTCCAGATAGGTTACGTAAGACTCATTATATAATTGTCCAATTTTGATAAAGGTATTAGTAGAAAAGTAGGTTTCAAGTAAATGTTCGAATTCTTCCCCTTCTATTTTAGGATTTATTAACTCTTCTTCAGCGGCTTTAATAAACGTAGGGAGAATAGATAGTAGAGTGGAAGGAGCACTAGTGAACACCTCTTGCTTGGTCTCTGCCTGTTTTTCAAGAGTAGAAAATGCCTCCTTTATTGCTGCTGCTTCCTCGACAAGGTCTTTATTATGCTTGTACATACTGATGATTCTGACAAAAGAAGATTTGAGTAGCTCTGCAGAAAACATCGTCCGTGCTCGGTCCACTAAATTATGCGCTTCATCAATTAGTAGAGCAGTGTGTTTCTTTTGTTCATTGCTTAATCGCTTCAAAGATACTCGAGGGTCAAAGATATAATTATAATCGCATATTACCGCATCAGCTGTGTAGGCAAGGTCTAGCGACAACTCAAATGGACAAACCTTGTGTTTTTTAGCATAGGATTCAATGACTGGCTGATTTAGCAAGGACTCATTCGAGAATATATCAATGATTGTTTCATTAATACGATCGAAATAACCTTCTGTAAAAGGGCAATGCTCCTTTGTACATCCGTCCTCTTTAAAACAAATTTTATCTTTTGCGGTTATCGTAACAGCTTTCACTTCTAGACCTTGCTTAATCATAGACGTTAGGGCTTCCTCTGCAAGTTGTCTAGTGACGGTCTTAGCTGTTAAATAATAAAGTTGTGATAAATGATTTTCCCCCATGGCTTTGATGGCGGGAAAGATAGTAGAAATGGTTTTCCCTGTCCCAGTAGGGGCGTTTGCAAACAAATCACTCTTTTCTTTAATTGATTTGTAAACAGCTCCTGCAAAATAGCGTTGCCCATCACGAAACGTCGGAAAGGGGAATGTTAATGCTTGAGCACTCTTGTTTCTATTGGCTTGATGATGATGAAGTAAAATAGCATAGGGATAAAAACCTTCTAATAAATCATTTAAAAATGCCTCTAGCTCATCGAAAGAATATGTATCTTTAAAATGAAGTTGTTCATACGTATCAACTTGGATATAGGTTAATTGAATGTCTATATCAGTAAGCTTGTGTTTGGAAGCATGCATATAAGCATATACTTTTGCCTGAGCCCAGTGGACAGGTTTATCTTCTTTATCGATTTCTTCTATGTGCTGTTGGGTTGATTTTATTTCTTCAATAACAACTTTGTTGTCCTGGAATAATAATCCATCACATCGGCCTTCTATATCGAATATGAGGTCCCGAAAAGGGATGCGTTGTTGGAAAAATACTTCTTTTTTATCAGTGTCCTTGTATTGGGATTGAATATATTGGTGAGCTTTTGTACCTTCTGTCATGGTACTTGTGCTCTGAAAACCACTTGTAATGCTACCGCTCCGAAATACATACTCTACTAAAGGGCGAACGGAAGTATGCACTATATTATCGATAAAAATCACCCCTTTATGTTTAACAACACTATTATAGCATGTACTCATATAGATCAATACTTTGGGATTCAAGCACCTGATTCCTGATATATATGTATAAAAAAATCCTGACCGAAAAATTCGATCAGGATTTTAATGAATCTATTAACGAGAGTAGTACTCAACGATAAGCGCTTCGTTGATTTCAGAAGGCATTTCATTACGTTCAGGGTAACGAGAATACGTTCCTTCTAGCTTTTCAGCATCGAAAGAAAGGAATTCTGGTACATAGTTACTTGCTTCAAGAGCATCTACAATAGCAGAAAGCTTTTGAGATTTTTCACGTACTGCAATAACTTGACCTGGTTTAACGCGGTATGATGGGATGTTTACACGACCACCATCTACTGTGATATGACCATGGTTTACAAGTTGACGTGCTTGAGCACGAGTACGTGCAAGACCGAAACGGTAAACAATGTTATCCAGACGAGATTCTAAAAGCATTAAGAAGTTCTCACCATGAATACCTTGCATGTTACCAGCTTGTTCAAACATGCTATGGAATTGACGTTCGTTTAAACCGAACATAAAGCGTAGCTTTTGCTTTTCTTGAAGCTGTAAACCGAACTCTGAAAGTTTTTTGCGTTGATTAGGACCGTGTTGTCCTGGAGCGTATGGGCGCTTTTCAAGCTCTTTCCCTGTACCGCTCAATGAAATACCTAGACGACGAGACTTTTTCCAAGTTGAATCTGTATAACGTGCCATTGGAAATTTCTCTCCTTTATTTTATATTTGCATAAAATAAAAACAGTGTGTCCTTCTTCACGCTGCTCATTTTGTTTTCATGTACCTTCGCCCCAGCAGCAGAGGGTTACACAATACACCTCTTATTCAAGAGGAACAAAATGATTACAACGGCGGCTCACCTAAGCTGCCTTTTATTTTACACAAAGGCAATTATAATGTTTTTATGTGAATAAGTCAAGGAGGTGTAGTAAAAGAGTTAGGAAGGATGCTTTGATTTAATGCTGTGGTACAATGGTAATAGGTGAACGACTCATCACTTAACTACCCTTGGGAGGATTACTTTGGACAGTTCCTCTCCTTTTAGTCTTATGTTAACAGTTTTTTTGTAACGTGTTCGGTCATATAGCACGAAGGAAAGTCAATTTTTCTCCCACTCACCGTTAGACAATGGTTTTCGTGCGCTTGAAGAGGGAGAAGTAATTATTACATTCGTTACCTTTTATTTGTGGGGGATTTTATGCATTCAACTGGTCCTTTTACTGAAACAAATCAAACTAAGAGGATAAGATACACTATTGTTGCGATATCCATTTGTAGTGTCGTTCTCGCATTTATGGTACAGAATCAGTTGCTTTTAAGTATGACAAAAGGTCAAGAAGATCAACAACTAATGATTACATCATCTGTGCGACCTAATGCCATGACGAAGGTTGCAATGATAAAGAATAAAGACAACCAATCCTTCCTAGTACTATACGAAGTAGATCAAGAAAGCTATAAATTTACAACCACCTCATTTCTTGAAATTCAAACGCCAATTAATAGTATCCTATATGATCAGCAAAACCGTCTATGGATAAATCAACAAAAGAAATGGTATCAGCTTAATACTTCTTTAGAAAAGATAGATTCCGTTGATTCACCGCCCGTGAATTTAGACAATAGTGAATTCAAATTAAAAAGTACAAAAAAGGAAAACGTTTATAAAACCGTTTTGCAACATAACAGTGACATTGTATGGTCAAAAACATTTAACAGCAATCCCATTCAAACTGTTTCCTTAAATGAAAAACAAGGGGTTTGGATCGTACTTTTTGAAGATGGAGAGACAAAAATTGTATCTCCTACATAACATAAGAGATTTTTTAGAGATTTTTTGCCTGAATTAAAAGTTTATAAAAAAATAAATAATATGAATAGGAAAATAAACCTATGACCGATATAATAGAGGAAAGATAATTATAATGATTTTGTTTGGAAAAGGTGATGGATGAATGGACTCAAATGACTACCTATCACATATAACGAAAGAGCTTAAGTTACATTTTTTTGATTTGCTTACAAGCGAATATAATCGCAGTTACAATGAGCTTTTAATCAATTTAGTTCATATACTCGAAGATGTGCTTGGTGCAGAATATGTAGGTGTATATGAATATAACACTTCAGAGGGTCAATTTTTTCTACATACTAATAAGGTGAAATTGACCCAACAAAAACTTGATTATCAGGATTGGGTTTCCTATCAACAAGACCATCCAGAGACTGGTTATAAGGTTATGGACGGTAGACCTTTTTTTTACAAAAAGAATAGCTATATTCTTCCTTTGTATAACGTAGATAAGGTAATAGGATTTGTGTACGTGCTTTTTGAAAATGAAATGGAGGTAGACAATGTTCGATCTATCCTACATTCAATAGTGGATGAAGTAGCAAAAATGTTATTAAGAATAAGAAAAGATAGTCAAACATTGGAGGAAGAAAAAAAATACAAACGACTCTTTGATGTAACAGCTAAATTCCACTCATCAATGAACATGGAAGAGATACTGACGGAAATCATTGATACGTTAAGGGGAGTTTATCCTCATTTTGATTGTTACTTATTACTGTCACATGACTACTCAAGTACACAACATCTTCCTATAAAAGAATTAAAGTTTGATAATAATGAAATAGAAACTGCTAGTGCCCAGGCTTATTTAACCGGTGAGATACAATTTGATGAATTAGGTGAACAAAACGCTTCCTTTTATGCACCTTTAAGAGGCAAACAAGGCATTTATGGTGTTCTTCAGATTATGTCGCTACCTCCCCTCCTTTTTCACGAAGAAGACGTAGAGTTTATCAAATTGTTAGCGAATACCGCAGGAAATGCTCTTGAGAATGCTAGGCTATATCAACAATCCAAACGTTTAATATCTGATTTGCAACTAATAAATGAAACGTCACATAAATTAAATTCAAACCTACGCCTCACAGATACCATTTCGTATATGGCTAATCAAATTAAATCGTCCTTCCTTGCAGAAGAAGTTGGATTCATCTTATATAAAGATCATGTGAATTGTATTCAGGATGTACTGAGTGGTAGTACAGCACACTTTCATGATCCTAGTTCAGAACATTTAAGGGACTTCGTTACTCAAAAAATAAGCGCTACGCATGATTCTGTTTTTATTGGAGATATTTCTACTAAAATTTCTAGTGAATATTGTTCTGTAATGGCAATTCCTATGATTCAGAATGGTTCGTTAAATGGTTTAGTTATCGTGTTGCATACACAGCCTTATTATTTTTCTTTTGAAACATTTAAGTTACTACAATCCTTAGTACATCATTCTACACTAGCCTTTGCTAACTCTATGCTTCGGGAAGAGTTAGAACAACTTGTTCGGACGGATTATTTAACTAAGTTGTGCTCTAGGAAATATTTGGATGAGACAATCCATAAGCATATAGATGAACAGAATGATGGGTCATTCTTAATTATTGATATCGATGATTTTAAGAAAGTAAATGATTTTTATGGTCATCAGGTTGGAGATAGGATTTTGATTCAAGTAGCTAATATCGTAAAAGAACATATTGGCTTTAAAGGTACTGTGGCTAGATGGGGTGGCGAAGAACTAGCGATTTATCTACCTCATACATCTTTGTTTGAAGGCTATATAATAGGAAGGGTACTAGTTGAAAAAGTAAACCAGATGACAAATCCTACCGTTACAATTTCTTGTGGCGTTTCCTATTGGGATCCTACCATTCATAATGAGGTCAAAGACTTTTTCATCCGTGCCGATCGTGCCCTGTATGAAGCGAAGGATGCAGGAAAAAATGCAATAAGAAGAGATGAAGTTTCAAGTGTATAATACCTGATTAACTTAATCAGGTACTCTTTTGATTGGAAGTTGGGATGCTACACACCTAATCCTCAGGTCTTTTTAATTTCGAAATGAAGTGAAACAATTCATAATCGGGTATAAACTTCAAGATAATGGGGCGATTATGGAATAAAAAACGTCTAGGCTATGTAAGTAGCGCTAGACGTTTTTGTGGTGATGTTAAATAGGAAACGATTAGTAAAACCTCTTAAGACTTTATGGGCTTCCTATATATATTGTTTAATGACATCAATAAACATCTCAAGGTATTGTTCATCTGTTTCGTCAAAACGGTTTTTGATAGGGCTATCGATATCAAGAACACCAAAAATTTCACCATTCTTATAAAGTGGTACCACAATTTCTGATTGGCTTGCAGTGTCACAAGCTATATGACCAGGGAACTGATTCACATCGGCAACCCTTTGTGTTTTCCCCTTGGAAAGAGCTGTACCACAGACGCCTTTTCCATAGGGAATCCGTACACATGCAGGGAGGCCTTGGAATGGTCCGAGGACGAGCTGATCGTTTTTCCATAAATAAAAACCAACCCAATTCACCTCATCTAAGAATTGGTTTAATAGTGCTGATGCATTGGAGAGATTAGCCACTTGGTCAGGCTCATCTTCAAGTAATGCTTTAAGTTGTTTAAGTAAAAGGTCATAATTTTGATTTTTCGTTCCAGTATAATGTTCAACGTTAAACACAGTAACATACCTCCTTAGGTGAAATACAATCTAGTAGTGGCTATTCGACAATTCTTATGCAGAAAATGACGAGCGAAATATGCAGGAAATCCTCTCATTAGAACGAAACTATTCGGTAGTAGGAGGAGGATTTAAGCATGACATCATTAAATACGAAACAAAAAGTAATGGATGCTGCTCGTTCACTTTTTTATACAAAAGGGTACAATGGTACTTCTGTAAGGGATATTGCCGCTAAAGCTAAAGTGAATGTTTCCTTGATTAGCTATCATTTTAAAAACAAACAGGGTTTATTGGAGTACATGATGATTCATTATTTTGAGTCTTATATAGAACTTCTGGAATCAGTTCAACAAGAAGAAAAGGAACATTCTTCTAGAGAATTACTCCGTAGAATGATAGAAGTCATTATACACTATAAACAAACGAACTATCAATTTACTTGTTTTATACATCGTGAATTAACACTTGATAATGTGCTCGTTCGAGAAATGATGGTCACTTATCTTGCTAAGGAAAAGTATTTATTATTTGGTGTGTTTAAACGTTCCCTCCAAACACTCGGACTAAAAAACCTGCAAATAAATTACTACTATATACAGTTTAAAGGAATGCTCATGACTCCATTTTTAATGCCATATGAGATGAGAGAGCATGTCTCGTTTGACCAATCTCATGACTATTTCATGAAGCAGTATTCCAATTCAATCATCAACTGGTTGGAATATATCTACAATACGAATCAGAAGCCTGGATTTAAACAAAGTATTATGTAGGGTGTTGTAGTAGAATACTGTTCAACTTATGAAGCACTATTCCGATTGAAGGAATAGTGCTTTATGTATTTTTAACTTTTACACAAAGAATGTAGTATGTTTTACTAAGAAATCATAATTATACGTTTTCAAGCATGTAAGATAGGGTATGGCTAGTTTAAAGAATATACAACAAACTGTGACAATACTAATTTAAGTTGTGATTAGACCTTGTGCAGCCTAGCTTTTAGGAAATGATAAAAATGTGATTAGTAAGCTGCATTCACCTTTGTGCTCCTTAGAAAACTAGTGAGTTTCTCCTACTCCGTACGATAATTCAATATCACCCGATCGACATCGTTCATACGACCCTAGTCGGGGAGCTTGAGATTTTGTTTTTGAAAAAAATGTCATTGTCTTAATTATTTTGAAAAATTTTAGCCAAAAGGAAGGTTTACATGGTATCATTATTACCATACATATACATAATTTGTCGTTAATTAAATAGATGTACTTGACAAGGGTTAGGAGGCTTTTTATGGAGTACGTCATCATAGTAGTACTAGTATTAATTGTTGCATTTATTTATGGGTTAATATTACGTAAAAAGATTTATGATGAAGTGGATCGTCTTGAAAATTGGAAATTGAATATTACAAACCGGAACGTAACAGAAGAACTTTCAAAAGTGAAGAACTTAAACTTGTCAGGCGAGACGCAGGAGCGTTTTGAAAAGTGGCGCTCAGAGTGGGATGATATTCTATCAAAACATCTTCCAGATTTAGAGGAAGGGTTGTTCGACGCAGAAGAACATGCAGATCGTTATCGCTTTAAGAAAGCAAGAGCGGTTCTGAAAAATATAGAACAGTCACTTCATTCTATTGAAGCCTCCATAGAAGGAATGTTTGAAGAGTTAGATACATTGTTAAACTCTGAAGAGAATAGTCGAAAGCATGTCGAGGAAATTGAACCTAGGCTAAAAGAATTAAAAAAGAAATTACTTCAACAACGTCACTTATTTGAAAAAGCAGAAACATACTTTGAAAAAGAGATAGCAGAAACCCAAGAAAAATTAACCCATTATTATGACCTCATCGAGGAAGGTAATTATTTCGAAGCAAATGAAATGGTTCAAAATCTTCAAGAAGAGCTATCTACTATAGAGCATAGGATTGAATCTTTTCCTTCCCTCTATAAATCATGTAAGAAAGAGTTACCTGATCAAATTGATGAGTTAATTAGTGGGATTCGAGACATGAGGGAAGATGGATATCGTATTGATCACTATGAATATGAAGCAGAGGCTCTTGAATACCAGGAGCGTTTAAATGACTATTTAAATCAGTTAGAGAAAGCTGAAATGGAAGAGGCTCAACATGGTATTCAAGAAATAGAGGAACGAATTAAGGAAATGTATGCCCAACTTGAAAAAGAAGCACTAGCACGAAACTATGTTGAAAAATACCACCCTCAATTGTTAGAGCAGTTAAATGTCATTAAAGATGAAATAGCTGAAACCAAAAATGAAGTAGATATACTTCAACATTCTTATCATGTTGAAGAACGTGATTTAGAGATACACCTGAGTTTAGAAAAGTGGATTAACAACTTAACGAAACAACTTGATGACATAAAGCTAAATTTAGAAGATGAAGAAACGTCACATGTTACAATACGTGCTCAACTAGAAACACTAACGACTCAATTAGACGAGTTGGTTGAACAACATGAACAGTTTAAAGAACGTTTACATACTTTACGTAAAGGTGAAAGGGACGCCAAGCAACAGCTTTCACAAATGAAACAGGAGTTGCTAGCTGTTTATCGTAGATTGCAAAAAAGCAATATACCTGGGGTGCCACACTATATTGAAGATGTATTAGAGAAAAGTCGGTCTTCTTTATTGAATGTACAACGTCAAGTAGAAGCGCAACAACTAGATATGACAAAGGTTCAAAGTGCAATAGACGAGGCTGTGAAAGATACGGAAAATGCCAAGCAGCAAACGGAACATCTGCTAGAAACAGCATATATGGCAGAAAGTGTTATTCAGTATGGTAATCGGTACAGAAGTAAATATCCATTATTGGCAGCTAAATTATCGGAAGCAGAGCAAGCTTTTCGATCTTACCAGTATGACGTAGCTTTAGAGGAAGCTTCACATGCAATAGAGGAGATTGAGCCTGGCGCTCTAAAACGAATACAGGATATGGTGCAGACTCCTGTAGGATAAGGAGATAGATATGCAAAAAAGATTAGTCCTCAGTTTATCTCTAAGTTCAATTATTGTATGGGTAGTTGTTATCAGTATGTTGTTCGTGCAAGGGGAAACATATAAAGTGATTCCCCATTCAGAAAAAGAACAATATCATCAGATGACAAAAGCATCAATGGACCCACCATTCCTAAAACAGGAAGACAGAAATATATCTAATAATTTAAGCGAATCCAAGCAAGTTACAAAGCGAAATATTGAAGAAGTAGGACTGACTAAAGAATGGGTAGCTAAACATACTAAAGACCGAGTATTATCCATTAACAAACTTCTAGCTTCTTTAGAAATCTATTCTGTAAACCCCCTTTCTTCTAATTGAAGAAAAAGGGGGTTTTATACTGTTCATAGTTCGGACTAGAGTGTTTGTTATAATAATAAGAAATAACAAGGTTGATTGACATTTAAAGCTTTAGGAAAGTATGATAATATAATTGATTGCAAAAGAAAATAAAAAGGGGTTCAGGCCAAATGATCTATTTTGATAATAGTGCCACAACAAAGCCATATCCCGAAGTATTACAGAGTTTTCACCAAGTAGCCGATACCTATTATGGTAATCCTTCCTCTATTCATCGCTTCGGAAGTGATTCAGAACGGTTATTGAATCAGTCAAAAAAACAAGCTGCTCAGCTATTATCGATTGATCCAGAGGAAATCATTTTTACATCGGGTGGAACAGAGGGAAACAACTTAGCCATTAAAGGGATTGCACTTCAACATCAAAATCGAGGTAAGCATATTATTACGTCATCCATTGAACATCCTTCTGTATTAGAAGCATGTAAAGCTTTAGAAGGGTTAGGATTTGAAGTAACCTATTTACAAGTGAATGAAGAGGGAATTATTGATCTTTCTGATTTAGAAAAATCTATACGAGAAGATACGATCCTCATTAGTATTATGCACGTGAATAATGAACTTGGATCGATACAACCTATACAACAAATTGGTAAGATTGCAAATCGTTATCCAAAGCTTTATTTTCATGTTGATTATGTACAAGGATTAGGTAAAGTCCCGTTGGATTTTCATAAAAACAATATTGATCTGTGTACGATGTCTAGTCATAAAATACATGGGTTGAAAGGAACTGGTATTCTCTTTGTAAAGAAAAATACCTCCCTTTTCCCATTGTTGCATGGTGGTAGCCAAGAAGCATCCTATCGAGCTGGGACAGAAAATTTACCTGGTATAGTATCTATGGTAAAAGCGTTAAGGATGACTCTTGAGCACCAACGAAGTCACCTTGCCACTTTGCAAAAAATGCACGAAAAGATTAGGGTGAGCTTAGAGGAAATGAGTGGAGTGATTGTCAATACACCTGAAAATGCTGCTCCTCATATCCTTAATTTCTCCTTGCCAGGGTTTAAGCCTGAAGTTGTTATTCATGCACTTGGAGAACAAGGTGTATTCATATCTACAAAATCAGCTTGTTCTTCTAAGGATGCTGATGAGAGTGCTATTCTTATAGCCTGTGGTGCTAACCATGAACGAGCGTCATCTGCGCTCAGAATTAGTTTGTCTTATTTTAACACCAACAAAGAAGTAGATAGTTTCCTTCGTACGTTTAGAAATGTAATCGATCAACTAAGTGAAGTAATGGGGTAGATACAATGCAATATGATCATATATTAATCCGTTATGGAGAAATGTCATTAAAAGGGAAGAATCGCAAGCATTTTGTAGCAAAGCTATATGAAAATGTGAAGTCTAAATTACAGTCTTTCCCTGATATAAAAATCAAACGAAACCGTGACCGTATGTATATCCTTTTGAATGGTGAGGATCCTCAACCAATTATGGATCAAATTAAGGATGTCTTTGGAATTCAATCATTTAGCTTAGCTGTAAAAGTAAACAGTACGGAGGAAGAAATTAAAGCAGGTGCTTTGTTCGCTTTAACAAAGCCAGAGAATGTTAAGACATTTAAAGTATCTGTTCGTAGAGTTAATAAGAACTTTCCTATCAACTCACAAGATATGAACCGTGTTATTGGAGGCCATCTTCTGCGAAATACGGAGGGTTATCAAGTTGATGTTCATCAACCAGATATGGAAATCATGGTAGAGATTAGAAGAGATGGAACCTATATCACCTCGGAGAAAATTAAGGGTGCCGGAGGACTTCCTGTAGGCACAACCGGAAAGAGCCTTCTCCTTTTATCAGGTGGAATCGATAGTCCTGTAGCAGGTTATTTGACAATGAAGCGAGGTGTTGAAATTGAAGCCATTCATTTTCATTCTCCTCCTTACACCAGTGAGAGATCAAAGCAAAAGGTATTAGAACTTGCACAGAAGTTAACCAGATTTGGTAACAAAGTACGTGTCCATATTGTCCCATTTACGAAATTGCAACAGTCGCTTTATCGACAGATACCAGAGGAATATGGGATGACGGTAATGAGACGATTAATGTTACGCATCAGTGAGCATGTTGCCGAGCGAGAGGACATTCTTTCCTTTACCACAGGGGAAAGCCTTGGTCAGGTTGCCAGTCAAACGATGGAAAGTATGAATGCAATCAATGAGGTAACGAATTATCCAATTATAAGACCGTTAGTAGCAATGGATAAACTTGATATTATCGAACTATCCAAAAAGATCGATACGTATGAGATTTCTATACGCCCATATGAGGATTGCTGTACAGTCTTTGTTCCGAGTCAGCCCAAGACAAGACCTACTCGTGAAAAAATCAATGAGCTTGAAGCTAAAGTTGACTTTACTCAAGAATTAGAAGAAACGTTAGAAAACATCGAAACATTAGAGTTCCGGGAAGAACATAGTGAACAAGAGAACGAATTTTCTGATCTGTTATAACTAACAGAATTGCCAAAATTTGATTAGTATTTACCTTGCGTTGTTGCACAAGCTAGTAGTATCAAGGAGGTGAATTCATCATGGCATATAACAACTCTAACGAACTTGTAGTACCTGGTGTACAACAAGCTTTAGATCAAATGAAAACTGAAATTGCTCAAGAATTTGGTGTACAACTTGGTCCAGATTCAACTTCTCGTCAAAACGGATCAGTTGGCGGTGAAATCACGAAACGTCTAGTTCAAATGGCGGAACAGCAATACGGTGGTAAACAATAACTGAATACAGTTGGCTACAAGAAGAGCAGTGATAGCTGCTCTTCTTTTTTGTCTAGCGGAAATTATAAAAATGTTGGCTTGTGCATAACTAGGTAAGTTATAGAGGCCACTTCCAGCTCCAGCGCCCAGCAAATTTCCTGCACCTCCTTACGATAAGTCAACATCGAACGTTTGCGCTCTTCGTTTCCTTTATCTCATACGAAATCAGGTGAAGTTCGATTAAAATCGCTACATCACGTAGCAACATCGTACCAACCCACGTCGTGTGGGCCGCAGCATATACGTCACTAAACGGGCCCTTGCACTTTTGTTCACAATCAAGCTTCTTGGAGGATTGCAATCCCTTCCTTTTTTGGGAAACATGTGCTATGGTACATAAAAAGTAACGAGAGAGGATGAGCCTATGGGAGAGCTATGGTTTGGTGGAACTATATACACAATGAATGTGCCAGAGGACACTGTAGATGCTATCTATGTACATAAAGGAACCATCATGGATACTGGTGCGGTTGATGAGCTACGGAATCAATATAAAGAAGATATCGAACAAGAACATAACCTGCAAGGTCATGTTATGTATCCAGGTTTTGTAGATAGTCACCTACATATTATTAATCATGGAGAAAAATTACTTCGTTTAAACCTTGCCTATTTTAAAAGCCCAGAAGAGGTAAAAGATGCATTACGGACTCAGATCCCCCATTTAGAAGAGGGGGAATGGATGATTGGAGAAGGTTGGAATGAAAATCAATGGGAAGACACACAAATTATTCATAAAGCAGAATTAGATGAAATCTCAACCATACATCCAATCATGTTAACGAGGGTATGTAGACACGCACTTATAGCAAATAGTAAAGCAATGGAACTAGCAGGAGTAACTTCTGAAACAGCAGACCCTCAAGGTGGCAAAATCATCCGTGATGAAAATGGAATAACAGGATATTTTTTAGATACAGCACAAGAAATAATAAAACAAGCTATGCCACCCCATTCCAAACAGTACCTTAAAAAAGCGATAAAAAGTGCTGTGGAGGATTTGATGAAGAACGGTATTGTCGGAGGTCATAGTGAAGATTTAGCTTATTATGGTGACTTTCATAAGACTTATCATGCTTTTTTGGAAACCATACATAACGATTTTCCTTTCCATGCCCATTTACTTGTTCACCACCATGTAGTAGATGATATGCAACTGGTAAAAGAGCAAGCAGATAATCCTTATGTTGAGTTTGGAGCGATGAAAGTTTTTAGTGATGGTGCAATAGGTGGAAGAACTGCTTGGTTATCAGCGGATTATTCAGATGAATCCGGAAACAAAGGGATGCCTATTCATACCGATGAAGACTTATCAGCATTAGTTCGAAAAGCTCGGGAATATAATATGCCTGTGGCTATTCACGCTATCGGAGATGCTGCAGTAGAGGCAGTAATCGAGGTTATGGAAGAACACCCTGCAAATCGTGCTAATATACCTGATCGTATTATACATGCTCAAATCATGCGAGATGACTTGTACGAAAGGTTACGTTCATTACACGCTATTGTAGATATCCAGCCAACATTTGTAGGTTCTGATTTTCCTTGGGTGATTGAGAGGCTAGGAGAAGGTCGCCTCGCCAATGCGTATCCTTGGAAAAAGTTGCTTCAACACGAAATACCTTGTGCAGGTGGGTCAGATGCCCCTATTGAAGAAATCAATCCACTCTTAGGTATTCAAGCTGCAGTATTAAGACAGTCCTATCATGACCATGAATCATATGGAGATGAACAAAAACTAACGATGTTTGAAGCAATCTCCTTATACACTACAGGAAGCGCATATGCGATAGGAAAAGAAAAGGAAAAAGGAAAAATCCTTCCTGGTTATAATGCGGACTTTACCGTTTTAGATCGTGATCTTTTTTCCATGACACCAGAGAATTTACTACAAGTAGTGGTTAGTAAGACAATTATAGCTGGAAGGGTTGTGTATGACGGTTTTGCTTAAGAGACAAATGACTTAATATAAGATCACATTTTTACGGACATCTGGTAGCTTATGTGGATGAAGAAGACCCTGAAGGGTTTTTCAACTTCCACATTAAGAATCAGATGTCCGTTTTGTGTTCCAACCTAACCCAAGTCCTGTGGGCCGCAGCCCTTACGTCGCTATCTGTGCGCCCCGAGCTTTTGTTGTGTCCAGCTCCAGCGCCTACCCCCTCGGAATCTTAAGCAAATCCTCTCTGTGGCAAAAATCGCCACGACGAGGCTTTGCTTAAGCCTGTCGGGGGTGAACAAGGCGCTTGCGCTTTTCTTGTTATAAGAAAGTACGTTTAACGCGTTCCCAATAAGAATTATTTTTCAGTTTAATGGTTTTAATGAGTTTGTCGCTAAGTTTAACTGTTACATCATGTACGTTACGAATTGGTAATGCTTCATTATCCAATCCAATGATTGGGTGATCGTTTCCGTCTTGGGTGATTTGTAAGGCTAGTGTTCGTTCTGCCCCTAAAATAAAGGAAGAGCCTAGTGTACGATAACGATTGTTGTTTAGGGAAGCAAGCTCTGATACTTGAAAGCATGGTATCTTTGGATCCACTACTGCACCGTTAATTGACTTGTTATAAGCAGTACTACCAGTTGGTGTGGATACAATCAATCCATCTCCTTGGAATGTTTCGAGGTGTAAATCATCAATATATACATCCATGGTAATCGTTTTAATTAAGCTAGAGCGGATACTAACCTCATTTAAGCAATAGAACGATGTATTATTGTTTACATTGGTTTCAATAACAGGGAAGCGTCTTACCTCTAATTCTTCATGCATCATAGAATGCACCATTTCATCAAAGTGTTCTAAATTAAAATCGCAGTATAAGCCTGCTTCACCTTCTGCTCTTGTAATACCTGTATATAAACAATCCTGTCTAAACCCAGTTTTTCGAACGGCTTGTAAGAACATGCCATCACCACCAACACTAATGATGATATTAGCATTATCTGCATGATCTACAATCTCAAATCCATTTTCTCTAGCAAGTTCAAATAAGGGTTGTAGTTTTTTCTCTAATTCGGCATCTTTCTTGTAATAAAAATATAAATTGCTTCGTTCAGCCACAAGTATCCCTCCAAAATCCATCATTGCCCTCATCATATCACGAAAGAAATCGATTTCATAGTTTGACTTATAAAGTTTCCAAATATGTTTAAAAGTTTGTATAAAAGCTGACACTAATGGGGAGGAGGGCTAAATTATGTGGTGGATCATAGGCATTATCTTATTCTTAATCATCAATATCTGTATTATTATTCTATCTCGTTTGTATATCACCCTATTATATCTGCACCGTGATGATCGTGATTTTTTACAAGTCGAATTACGGTTTCTTCGTTGGGTTAAAATAAAAAAAGAAGTCCCACTTATCGCAGTTGACAAGGAAGATATGTCCATAAAAACAAAAGAAAAGACTGAGGTGGGTAGCAAAGATAAAGGTGAGCAATCTAAATCTTATACTCCAAAGGATATTTATAATCAAATCAAATCTATCCATGATTTTCTAAATCGAGTAATAGGACTTCACAAAATAATTAGGCGATTTTTACAGAAAGTGCACGTTGAATCGCTTAAATGGGATACGCAAGTTGGAACTCCAAGTGCGAGCACTACTGGCACAATTTGTGGTGCCATTTGGTCAGTGAAGGGCTGTATAGTAGGGATTCTTTCTCAATACTTAAAATTAAAACAGAAGCCTGAAATTTATGTTACACCGTTTTTTCAACAAAAACATTCCGTTACTAGATTAGAATGTATGATTTCGTTCAGATTTGGGCAAGCTATTTTCGCAGTATTTCAAATCGTCCGGTACACCAAAGGGAAAATCCCGAAGTGGAGAAAAAAGACGGCATAACGAATTAAAGGAGGATTTATCATGTCAGAACATCCCATTCAAGGTCTTATGACCACAGCGATGGAAAACCTGAAAGATATGATTGACGTAAATACAATAATAGGTGATCCAGTAGAAACTCCTGATGGGAGTACGTTAATTATTACAGTATCCAAGGTAGGTTTTGGTTTTGCTGCAGGAGGCAGTGAGTTCCATATTAATAGCAATAACGAGCAAGATAATGGTGGCCAAGGCAGTGATGCAGATGGTGAATTACCATTTGGTGGAGGTAGTGGTGGAGGTGTATCCATTACCCCAATTGCCTTCTTAATCGTAAATAAATCCTCAGGTGTAAAAATGATTCACTTAGACGAACATGCCCATCTTTATGAGCGTTTGTTAGATTTGGCCCCTCAAGCTGTAGAAAAAATACAAGAGGCATTAGGAAAAAAATCAGACAAAGATAAGAAGAATGGATCTCATTCTTCTAAACAATCTCAACAAAACCAAGATGGATCACAACATAATCAAAATGGCTCCCAGAATAATCAAAACTTTTCTTGGTAAGCTATGATTAGACAACAGAGAAAACTGCCTTCATAATTAGACTATGAGGCAGTTTTTCTATTGTAAAACAAAACTGTTATTTTCTAATGAATGATAATCATAAAGGAGGATATAAGAATGGCAAACGTAACATTTAAAAACAATCCAGTAACACTAGTTGGCGAAGAAGTAAAAAAAGGTGATAAAGCTCCTAATTTCACAGTACTTGCAAATGATTTATCAGAAGTTTCATTAGAAGACTACAAAGGCAGTGTAAAACTCATTAGTGTAGTACCATCTATCGACACAGGAGTTTGTGATGCTCAAACTCGCCGTTTTAATGGAGAAGCAGACAAGCTTGATAATGTAAAGGTACTTACCATTAGTATGGACCTTCCATTTGCTCAGAAGCGCTGGTGCGGTGCAAATGGTATTGAGAACGTAGATACTCTATCCGATCATCGTGATGCTTATTTTGGTGAGGCGTTTGGCGTACTAATTAAAGAAATGCGTTTACTAACTCGTTCTGTATTTGTAGTAAACAGTAATGATGAAGTTGTATATGCAGAATATGTACCTGAAGCTACTGATCATCCAGATTATGAAGCGGCACTAGAAGCAGCAAAACAAGCCGAATAACAATGAAGCCCGGCAGATTAGCCGGGCTTATTCATGTACATGTAATCAGTTATACAGATTACAAATAATACCCTTCATCATAAAAGGAATGGCACAATTATACGTAAACCTCACTCTTGGTAAATAGGAAGACCATTTGCTAGAATAGGGAAGGTTAACGTCTGGTATTTGAGGAGGATGAAGAACGTGGAAGAATCAAAAATAGAACAATTGTACACTTGGTTAGATGAAGCAGCAGAGAAGATGGGGGAGGAAATTGACCTTTCCTACTTAGAGCTACTTCCTCTAGCTGGAAGGATTTTATTTGATAAAGAAATCCCAGAAGAATATAGTGACTCTATTAGAAATTGCTTGTCGGATAAATTAACAAACATCTCCCTTGAGGACTATAAAAGGGAAGAGGTACGTAAAGGAATTCAACTTGCAATTCTTAAAGGAATGAAAGGCTCTACACAACAGCAACACATGATTACACCAGACTCTGTGGCTATTTTCATGGGGTATATTTTAGAAAAGGTTATGGACACTAAGGAAACCATCCGATTATTTGATCCTGTGGCAGGGACAGGTAATTTATTAACAGCTGTCGTGAATCAAATAGAAAAAGACGTTGAGGCTTATGGAAGTGATGTTGATCAAACACTCCTTCAATTAGCATTGATGAATGCAAACCTTCAGCATACAGAAATTGAGTTTTTCCATCAGGATAGCTTACGTTCCTTTTTATTAGAGCCTGTTGATTACGTTGTAGCTGATCTACCAGTTGGCTATTACCCTGATGATGTGCAGGCGAGTGAATATGAATTAAAAGCTGAATCTGGTCACTCCTATTCGCATCATCTATTAATGGAACAAAGCTTAAATTATATGAATGAGGGTGGATATGGACTATTCCTCATTCCAAACTTCTTATTCGAGGGGGATCAATCCGCTCAACTCCATGCATTTCTACAAAAGCATGTACACGTTGTGGGTGTATTGCAATTACCTGACTCTATGTTTAAGAATGAGCAGTTTGGAAAGAGTATCTTTATTGTGCAGAAAAAAGGAGAGGAAACCCAAGCACCAAAAGAAGCTTTGATTGCAAAACTACCTTCATTCTCCAATCCAAATGCAATGAACGAAATGGTGGAGAAAATCAATAATTGGTTTCTAGAATATACTTCGTCAAAATAGTGGGAAAATAAAGATTTTGGGTGGAAAGCGTTAACAATTGCACATGTGTCTTGAAAACGTTCATGACGGGTGTTTAAATGGATAATGGTAATCATGATCCTAGTGTATAAGGGGATGAATAAAGTGAGCAAAATTTTAGCCATCAACGCAGGTAGTTCTTCTTTAAAGTTCCAGCTAATCGAAATGCCATCTGAAGAAGTGGTCACCAAAGGATTAGTTGAGCGTATTGGGTTGGATGACGCAGTCTTCACTATTGAAGTGAACGACGAAAAAGATAAAACAGTAACGGAAATACCAAACCATGAAAAAGCAGTTGAAATTCTTGTGGACAAGCTTCAAAAAACAGGTGTTATTGAATCCCTGGATGAAATTGAAGGAATTGGCCACCGAGTAGTTCATGGTGGAGAACGATTCAGTGATTCTGCTCTTGTTACAGAAGAGGTTCTTCAAGAGATTGAGGAAGTTTCAGAATTAGCACCTCTTCATAACCCAGCAAACCTAACTGGTATTCGAGCATTCCAAGAAATCTTACCGAATGTTCCTGCTGTAGTTGTATTTGACACAGCCTTTCATCAGTCAATGCCAGAGCAATCTTATTTATACAGTCTACCGTATGAATACTATGAAAAGTACGGTATCCGTAAATATGGTTTCCACGGTACATCTCACAAGTATGTATCCCAACGTGCTTCTGAGATGCTTAATCGCCCTGAAGAGCAATTGCGCATTCTTTCTTGCCACCTTGGTAATGGTGCTAGTATTGCTGCCATTGAAGGTGGGAACTCTGTTGATACGTCAATGGGCTTCACGCCACTTGCAGGTGTAACAATGGGAACACGTTCTGGTAATATCGACCCTGCATTGATTCCATATATTATGGACAAAACAGGTAAATCTGCAGAAGAAGTTCTTCATGTATTGAACAAAGAAAGTGGTCTTCTTGCATTGTCTGGATTCTCCAGTGACCTTCGTGATATTGAAGACAAGGCAAAAGAAGGCGATGAGCGTGCAGAACTAGCATTAGAAGTATTTGCTGCTCGAGTTCACAAGTACATCGGCTCTTATGCTGCACGTATGCATGGCGTCGATGCTATTGTCTTCACAGCAGGTGTTGGTGAAAACAGTACAGCTATTCGTGAACGTGTCCTAAAAGGGCTTGAATTCATGGGCGTATACTGGGACCCATCCCTAAACCAAACTCGCGGCGAGGAAACATTCATTAACTATCCTCATTCTCCTGTTAAAGTTATGGTTATTCCAACCAACGAGGAAGTAATGATTGCGCGCGATACTGTTCGTATGATTGAAGAGAATAAATAAGAAACCAAAGCTACTGAATTCATTCAGTAGCTTTTTTTTTTGTCCAGGAAATTATAAAAATGTTGGCTTATGCATAACTAAGTAAGTTATAGAGGCCACGTCCAGCTCCAGCGCCTAGCAAACTACCTGCACCTCCTTACGATAAGTCAACATCGAACGCTTGCCTCTTCGTGTTTCCTTTATCTCAAAACGATTCAACGCTGCGTCACGCAGCAACATCGAACCAACCCACGTCCTGTGGGCAGCAGTTCGTACGTCGCTACTCGGGCGCCCGAGCTTTTGTTCATGGCTTTTGATAATAATATAATGTATTCAACAAACAGATTGTAATCATTATCATAAATAACAATAACATCTTCAGTAATGTTCGCAATTTTATGGAAATAAGCTAGAATAAAGATAACAAACATGTGAAGGGGCGGATGTAGCATGAGTGAGGAAAAAGTGTATCAAGATATTCTAAAATGGGAGAACCAATGGAAAGATTATCGAGCTAATGACTTTGAAATGATTTATGAGCAATGGATGAATAAAACCTTCACGAACTTAAATCCAAAAATGAAGAAAAAATTTTTCCACCAAATGGATCAATGGTTCTTTCATACACATGCCTACATACAAGGAACAGCATTTCAAAATGAAGCAAGATTAAGAATTTTAACAAGTGGTCGTATTTTCCGATCAGATATTGATTATTTAGAAGATATGAAAGAATTAACGATTGATCAATTAACATACTTAGCGCATCAACATATCGCAAAAGGCAAGCTATATTCCTTTGCTCAAGGAGGTCTTACAGGCACGGGCGGATATCTTCTTTTAGGGGTGGATTTTCCATTAATGATGATATTAAACCTTCGAGCTGTACAGCTAATTGGTTTAACATTTGGATATGAAGTAAATCATCCTTATGAAATGATGTTGTCATTAAAGATTTTTCATGCAGCTACGTTACCAAAGCGACTGCAAAAAGGGGCCTGGGATGATCTAAAAAAAGAACTTGAACATCATACTTCTCCGTTTATTTATGAAGGTGAGGATGAATTCACAGATGAAACATGGCTAGAACAGCCATTTAAGCAAGGAATGAAATCATTATTTATTCTAACGTTCCGGAAAAAACTCATTCAAGGAATGCCGATTGTTAGTATGGTTATAGGAGCTACATTAAATTATCAATTAACCCGACAAGTGACCGATTTTGCACTACGATTTTATCAATATCGTTATCTTGTTGAGCAAGGAGAGATTGAGTAATGTCCGTTTCAGAACATAAACAACAATCAAAACCATCGATAACTTGTAAAGTGATTACTATTTCTGATACTAGAGACGAGTCCTCTGACAAAAGCGGCCAGCTAATGATGGATTTTTTAACGTCTTCAGGTCATGTTGTTAAGGACTATGAAATTGTAAAAGACCATCAGCAAGCAATCCGAGAATCGATTGAGTTAGGGTGTAGCGATGAGAGAATTGAAGCCGTTCTAACCAATGGTGGTACTGGTATGGCAAAACGTGATGTAACCATTGAGACAGTGGAAGGTATGTTAGACAAGGAAATGGTAGGCTTTGGTGAATTGTTTCGCATGCTAAGCTATACAGAAGATATAGGTTCTGCTGCTATGTTATCAAGAGCCATAGCAGGTGTGCGAAACCAAACAATTTTGTTTTCAACCCCCGGTTCCACTGGAGCGGTTCGTTTAGCAATGGAAAAACTGATTATGCCTGAATTACCCCATGTAGTAAGAGAGTTATCAAAATAAGTTTTAAGTGAAAACCTCGTATTGAGGGGATTATTTTAAATCGAAACTCCAATTATCATAAGAATTGGAGTGTTTGTTATATTGTTATTTCTAATTTAGTCTTGTCTACTTCTTTCTACCAAAGAAGCCTAAAAGTTGTTTATCAAAACCCCCTGCTGACATCACTATTTGGAGAGAGTTAATAATAAGTGTCTATCTCCAATCCAAGAATTACAAGAGAATGGCTATAGGTAAGCAAATTTAATGACAATAAAAGAATAAAATGGGAATTAATTCAAAATTATTGCACACTTTTAATTGACAGAAATTTAAGTTATTTCGACAAAATCATCAAATAAAAATGGATTTTGCTAACAAATTCTAACAATATTTTTGGGACAAGTTTTGTATAGTTAATCTATACTAATCCTTCAGAAAAAGGCAAACTAATTGAAAGGTTAGGACGCAAAGTCACAGGTCTAAGGTGAATTTTACTAAGACGGCTGGTCTACCTGGAAAAATTCAGGTTTGGAGGAGAATGATGAAAACAAATACGGTTACTGATCGAGAAGAGCTTGATAGTGAATGGGTAGAGTTAATCAAACAGGCAAAGGAGCTGGGATTAACCAAAGAAGAAATAAAAGGGTTCTTCTATCGGAAAGAAGATCAAATGGTTGTTTATAAGAAGTGAAGGTATAAGGATTTTGTATTGATTTTTAATATTTTTCAGAACAAGAATGAAACCTTTAATTCAAATATGGTATACTTCATTGCAGGAAGAAGGTGAAGTGCCATGATAGGAGAACAAATTAAGGCTTTACGAAAAGAAAAACAACTATCCTTATCAGAACTAGCAGAACGAGCTGGTGTTGCTAAATCGTATCTTAGTTCTATTGAACGTAACCTACAAAAAAATCCTTCTATTCAATTTCTAGAAAAAATCTCAAAGGTACTGCATGTCCCCCTAGAGCATTTGCTACATAATGACCAACAACGGGAAGAAGGGTCATCATCTTTAGATGAAGATTGGGTAGACTTGGTTAGAGAGGCCCAGGACTCAGGAGTAACGAAAGATCAATTTAAAGAATTTCTTGAGTTTAACAAATGGCGACTCCACCAAGGTGAATACACCCAGGAAAAAAACAATAAATCCAACTGAAAATAAAAATGTACTAACAAAAAACGAAGCTGTATCGGTAACAGCTTCGTTTTTATTATAAGACGACTGAAAAATAACGAACTCCTAGTGAGTATCCGCTCTTACAACTAATACATCACAGCTTGCATATCGAGTGATATGTTCAGAAACACTTCCAATAAAGAAACGTTCTACAGCGTTTAATCCTGTGGCACCACATATAATTAAGTCTGCTTCTAATTTTGGCGCTACTTCTTTTGCGATTTTTACTTTTGGAGACCCATAATCAATATCCACTTGTACTTGCTGAATTCCTGCTTCTTTTGCCTGTTTTTCATACTTGTTTAAGAGCTCCGTTGCATATCCTTCAGCTCGTTCTGCTAAAGAGCGATCGTATGCTTCCACTGTTGCAAAAGCACGTGTATCTACAACATGACAAATAAAGAGATGAGCATCGTTACGTCTAGCGATATCTATTGCTTTTTCAAAAGCATGTTCAGAGGCTTCCGAGCCATCGACTGCAATAACGATACGTTTGTACTCAAATGGCATATGGAATCTCTCCTTTCCTTTTTCTTCATTATAACATTTGAACGCTTTCATTTGGAAAAAGATGTGGCGAAGAATAAGGCTATCTTGTGACATACTAAAAGTGGGAGGTGTTCTATATGGATAAGGAAAACAAGCTAGGTTTACAATTCGACCCTGAAGGGGAAAAGATTGTAGCAGAACAACTTTCTGATAGTTATATGAGTGGAGTAATTGATCAATACGAACAAAACGAAAGAAACAAAAAGGCCAAAAAGGAACCAAAACGTTCTTTTTAACCACGTCTTCACTTGATTGATGAAAGCATAAAGCTCACCCTTCACCTTACACGAGTGAAGGGTGTTTGTTTATTTATAAGGAAGCAAATTTTGTTTTGTTGAATTCAGCTAAAACTCCATAAAGAACTCCGACAATGACAAAGGTAAGAAAGCCAGGAGAAAAGCTTTCTGGTATGACGAAGTAAATTGCTGTCCCGATTAAAACAGAGATAAATGGCAATCGGTACACACTCCCTGTTTCTTGAAGGGATAACAATGATGATGTGGGTATGCTTGCTCGCTTTATCCATAAATAATCAACTACAATGACGGCGGATATAGGAATGATCAGACCTCCAAGAGCCGATATAAATTGCTCAGCTTGATTAACAAGAGTTGGAGTGGCACTTAATACCACACCTAACACACCGAAAATGATTGCGCTTTGAACTCTTGAGAGTTGAGAAAAAGTATTCAAGAGACTATATCCGCCTGTATAAGCATTGCTCATATTAATGGAAAGCATCGAAACCATAGCGGTTAAGGTGATGATTGTTATCATCCATGGAGTGGATGTTACTGCTGTTGAGGAAACATAAGGATTTACATCGTTAAATAAATAAGCCGAACCACTTCCTAAAATAGCAGTTAAGATAAAACCAAAGCTATTCCCCAAAAATAATCCAAGAGCACCTTGATTTGGCGTTTTTGCGTAACGTGTCATGTCTGCTGAAGCACTTACGCCCGATACGTATTGAACAAATGCTAAGCTAGAAAAGAAAGCCATCATCGTAAAGCTACCATGGCCACTTTCTGGTGTAAGCTCTAATAATGAACGATTTGTTTCATTTGTAGTAAAGTAGATATAGAGCATGGTACCTTCGCCAAGTAACAGTAATGGCAGGAAGTAAGAGGTAGCTTTTTTTACTGCCTCAAAGCCGATAATGGCTAATATAACCATGACAATAGAGATAGGAATGGAAAACATTAAGAATGGATATTCAGTTCCAGTTAGCCGTAAAATGAGTTGTTGTAGGACATATGTACCTCCAATGGTTTGAACACTAAACCAATACAACGACGTGACACTTCGAATGGGAGATGAAAGAAACCTTGCCCCTTTCACTCCAAGCATGGCCCGAATAGCGTATTGTGCTGGAATGCCATGAATACTTCCTGGATAAGACAGTAATGAAACAAAGATAAAACCTAGGACAGCACCTATTGTTGTAGAGATAATTGCCGCTAAGAAAGATAAACCACCTTCCATGACAGCTAATGCTGGAATAAGGAAGTTCCCTGCATTGGCAGAGATAGCAATTTGAATAAACATATAACGATACCAAGGAGTTGTTCTTGCAGATACTGGTACTGCTTCTAATCCCATTTTTTCTATAATTGTCGACTTTAATTCACGTTGATTTGTACTCATGATTACACCCCTTCATAGCACACATATTGTACATAAGGAACTTCAGGTTGTAAATAAATAAGGAGGTATTGGATTTGCGACATGCAATTATCACAGCAGGCTCAAAAGGACTAGGAAGAAAAGTAGCAGAGCAATTTCTTGAGCAAGGATATTCTGTAACGGTGACGTATCGACAAGATAAAGAAAAGGCAGAATCATTATATAAACAGTATCCTACCTACTCGGATCGTATTCAATGTGTACAAGCTGACGTTACCAACCAAAATGACTTGTTGAATCTAGTGGATGAAGTTGTTGAAAAATTTGGAAGGATTGATGTTCTTGTGAACAATGCTGGTCCCTATATTTTCGAACGCAAAAAAATAATGGATTATTCCGTAGAAGAATGGAATGGTATAATCAGGGGGAATTTAGATGCTGTTTTTCATCTACTAAAAAAAGTTATCCCTGTTATGAGAGAACAAAGGTTTGGTCGTATTATTACCTACGGTTTCCAAGATGCTACGTCTGCACCAGGATGGGTGTATCGCGGAGCATTTGCTGCTGCTAAAACAGGTCTTGTTTCGCTAACGAAAACAATAGCGTATGAAGAAGCAGAGAATGGAATTACAGCGAATATGATCTCACCAGGAAAAATTGAAGCTGATTTAAAAGAAGGTACAATTGAAGAAAGTCGTAAACATGAAGATCCTAAGACACCTGTGGGGCGCCCAGGTTCTGGAGAGGATATTTCGAGAGCGATTATGTTTTTATGTGATGACCAATCCGATATGGTTACAGGAAGTGTTATAGAAGTAACGGGAGGAGTGGATGTTATTCACAAATATCGTACTCAAAAATAAAAATGAAAAAAAGGAATGGATTTGTTACAATGAAAAGGCTTACATCAAAAAAGTGAAAACTATTCTTCCGTCCACCTTGATTGGAATGCTATAGTTATATCAATCCATTCGCACGAGGACGTTAAGCTAAAGTTTTTTATGGGAGGTTGCATAGCATATGAAAATTGGGGTACCTAAAGAGATTAAAAACAACGAAAACAGAGTAGCAATGACACCAGCTGGAGTGATCACACTAAAGAGTTCTGGTCATGAGATTTTTGTGGAATCCACAGCAGGTGAGGGTTCTGGGTTTACCAATGAGGAGTACCAAGAAGCAGGCGCAACGATTGTTTCAACCGCTAAAGAAGCTTGGGAACAGGATATGGTGATGAAAGTAAAAGAACCACTTCCTGAAGAATATGAGTACTTCCATAATGGACTTATTTTATTTACTTATTTACATTTAGCACCAGAGCCAGAATTGACGAAAGCTTTGATTGAAAATAAAGTAGTAGCTATTGCGTACGAAACAGTTCAATCCAAAAAAGGAACATTGCCTTTGCTAACTCCGATGAGTGAAGTAGCCGGTCGCATGTCTTCACAAATAGGTGCACAGTTCTTAGAGAAATCAAGAGGTGGCATGGGAATTTTATTAAGTGGTATTCCAGGCGTGAAACGAGGAAGAGTCTCCATTATTGGAGGAGGGGTTGTAGGGACCAATGCTGCTAAAATCGCTATGGGGCTTGGTGCTGATGTAACGATTATTGATTTAAACCCTGAACGTCTCCGAGAGCTAGACGATATTTTTGGTTCATCGATTAATACCCTTATGTCTAACCCGCTTAACATTGCCCACGCATTGAGTGAATCTGATTTAGTCATAGGGGCTGTATTGATTCCTGGAGCCAAAGCACCAAAGCTCGTTACAGAAGATATGGTAAAGGATATGCAAGAAGGAGCAGTCATCGTTGACGTTGCTATAGACCAAGGTGGAATTTTTGAGACGACTGATCGCATCACCACACATGATAATCCAACGTATGAAAAACACGGTGTATTACACTATGCAGTAGCTAATATGCCCGGTGCAGTACCTCGTACATCTACTATTGGCTTAACAAATGTTACTGTTCCTTATGCTCTTCAGTTAGCCAATAAAGGGTACCAGAAGGCTTGTCTAGAAGATGAATCCTTACTTAAGGGTATTAATACGCTAGATGGATATGTAACCTATAAAGCAGTAGCAGAAGCACACGACCTAGATTACTGTGATGCACATTCTTTATTGAAATAATCTGTATTGAAGCGGACAAGTTATTCATGCTTGTCCGCTTTTTTGTATTACTTATTTAGGGTTACATTGGACTAGTAAGTATAAAATCGTATATGATGAAAGAAATAATAAAAAAAAGTGAAACATTTTGATTATCAAGTCGTATTACACTAATGACTAAGGAATCATCCATGAAAAAGAGGTGAAGAAATGGGTTTGTTTTCTAAGCTTTTTTCCAAGCAGAAGAACCGGAATCAGCCCGAGGTTCAAGAGCGAACTCCACTAAACATTCAAATTGGTGATATTATCTCGTATGACCTAGTTGATTATGAGGTTGTGGGAAAGATTACGTATCGAGATGGTTCGTATAAGTGGTATTCCTATCAACTACTAGAAGGACGAAACACAATATGGCTAGCCGTTGAAATGGATGAGGAGTTAGAACTAGGAATATATAAAAGCATTGTCTTGCCGGTATCAGAACCTTTTCCGAAGAAATTGGAACATGATGGGATAACCTATTATTTAGATGAAAAAGGGGAGGCTAATGTAACAGGTGAGGGCCGAAGTGAGAATATAAACGGTCGGACGACTCGTTATGCAGATTATTGTGATGAAGAAGAAGAGCAGTTCTTAAGTGTTGAAACATGGGGATCTGAAACTGAAGTCAGTCATGGTTACCCTATTGAAGAATATGAAATCAAAATTATAGCGGGATCAATGTAAAGGGAGGAATTGTAAATGTTTAAATTTTTTAAACGTGTAGGTACAGTAGTCAATTCTGAATTAAATTCAATGCTTGATAAAGCAGAAGATCCAGTAAAAATGCTAGATCAGTTCATGAGAGACATGGAAACAGATATCCGTGAAGCGGAAAGTGCTGTAGCCAAGCAAATTGCAAACGAAAAAATGTTAAAGAGAAAATACGATGATGCTCAAGCCCTAGTTGAAAAGCGCCAGGAGCAGGCAGAGAAAGCAATTGAAGCCGGTAATGAAGACTTAGCTAAACGGGCACTTCAAGATAAGAAAAATCATCAAGAACAGGCTGATTCCTTAAAAGAATCCTACGATCGTGCTCAAGCTGATTCTCAAAGCTTGCGTACGAAGCTTGAAGAAATGAAAAAAGAATATCAAGAAATGAAGCTTAAGAAAGATTCCTTAAAAGCTCGTGCAGAGTCAGCTAAGACGCGTACAAAAATGAATCGTACCATGTCTAGTATTAGTAATGACGAATCAAAACGAGGCTTTGAACGCATGGAAGAAAAAGTCATGCAGCATGAAGCTGAAGCAGAAACAAGTGAAGATTTATCAGAATCCAATCGTTCACTAGATGATGAATTTGATGAGTTAGAAAAAGATGATGTGGATGATGAATTAGCTTCCCTTAAAAAGAAATTAGGAAAAGAATAACCCTCTCCTAGATTGGCCTACCTTTTAAGGATAGGCCAATCCTTTCATGTACACTATATAATAGAGAAGGGAGGGATTTCAGTTGAGAAAGAATATAGCCATCATACCGTTATTTTTATCTGCATTACTGGTGCTATCCAGCTGTGCACAAGGTGGTTTACTTTCAGAATCAGATGAATTTTTTGGAGATGCTGGTAGTGGAATGTCTGGTACACAATCCAATACATATACATTTCCAGATGAGCCTACCAAGGAAACATTACAGCAGGAAATCAAAGACGGGAGTTTTCAGGATCCCCAGGGCTTGGTGTCCAATGTGTTCCCATTAATTGATACAGTAAGAGGTCAAAATAATCAAGAAGCTCGAATTTATGCTACACAACAATTCACTATTGAAGAGCTATCTAATATCCTTACTGAACGATTTAAGCCTGACAGGGAAAGTGACCTAGTGGATGGTAAAAAAGCTTTGATTTACTCTAATTACTTTATAACTCTACAACAAAGTGAACAGAATCAAGATGCTATCTTGATGGAAATTGCATCCGATCGATTTGTACGAGACAACTATTCGCCCAATTTCTTTAATGGTTTATTTGCGTTGTGGATTTTAGATGAAGTTCTAGATGTAGATGATTGGCATAAAAAACGAAAACGAGAGTGTTTAACTGGAAATTGCTATGGAGGGTATTCCAGTAGTAAATATCGTCCAGGGAGTACAGGTGGTATAAGAGGATCATCCGGTACTCGTGGTGGAGGTCCAAGTACAGGGAAATAATAAAAGGAGGGGTTTTACATGGGTGTACTACAACCATTCATTTTAACGTTGTTATATTTTATTGTTGCAATTGTTATTGTAGTAATTGGTTTGTTCATTTTTGAAAAAATCACGCAGAACTATAAGGATTGGGATGAAATACAAAATGGCAATACAGCTATTGCCTTGTCGATTACAGGTAAGATTATTGGGATTTGTATTATTTTAGCGTTTGCTATTTATCATTCTACTCAGCTTTGGGATACATTGATTTGGGGAGCATTTGGAGTTATTTTACAAATGATTGCTTACCTTATATTTGAAGGATTAACACGTAAGTTTTCAGTGGAAACGCAGCTACATAAAAATAATGTAGCAGTAGGTGTTGTGACTATGGGTGTTTCAATTGGTTTAGCTTTTGTAATTGGCGCATCCATCACCTAATAAAAAAGGAAGATAACGGTATTGTGAGAACCTCATATCATATACTAAATCCTGCTGCTTATGTAGCAGGATTTCCTTTACATAGGAGTAGAATAGAATGACGTTGGGTTATTCTAACAAGCAGCGGAGTGATGGAATATGAACAAGGAAGCTGAACGGAAAAGTAAGTTTATTTATTGGGCTTCAGGAATCGTGTCCATATGTGGAATTATCTTTGAAGTATTGTTTGGAGCATTAGGATCGTACATATTAGGTGATGGAGTGAAGCAATATACACTGACCATTTCGTTATTTTTAACAGGGATGGGTGTAGGAGCATCCCTTAGTGAACGGGTGCTAAAGAACTTAATTGTAGCATTTGTGCTGGTAGAATTCGCTGTTGCATTTCTTGGTGGTTTTTCAAGCTTAACGATGTTTGCAATCACTGCATTCACCTCAGCAGGTACAGATGCATTGTATTTATATTTTATTACATTTGTGATTGGAGCTTTGACAGGGATTGAACTTCCGATTCTTATTCGTAAAGCTAATGAAATTGGAGTAGAGTTGAATAAAAGTACAGCTAGGGTTTTGTTTTCAGATTATGCTGGTGGACTTATTGGTGGCCTATTATTTGTATTCCTTCTTCGACCGCAAATGGGGATGGTGCAAAGTGCATTTGTCGTAGGTTGCATCAACTTAGTAGTAGCTCTAGTAATTGTTTGGCTGTTTCGACATGAAATTAAACATGTAAAAAGGTTAGTGACTATTGGCGCTTTAATTGGGATAAGCTTAGTTTGGGGTGTATTGTTTGGGGAGGAGCAAGCAGTTTCTTTTGAAAAGAAATTATATAAAGACCCGATCATTCATCTTGAAGATACAGCTTATCAACGAATTGTCTTAACGAAAGAGCAAGGAGATACGAGGCTCTATTTAAATGGAGCCCTACAATTTAGTTCTTCTGATGAATATCGTTACCACGAGCCGCTCATCCATATACCTATGGGACAAGCTGAAGATCGGAAGAAAGTCTTAATTTTAGGTGGAGGCGATGGGATAGCTGTAAGAGAAGTATTAAAGCATGAAGAAGTAGAATCCATTACGCTAGTTGAGCTTGATCCTAGGATGACAGAATTAGCAAATGAAAACTTTCATCTTCTACAATTAAACAAAGGTTCGTTAAAAAATGAGAAAGTAAACATTGTTCATCAAGATGCGTTTGAATTTATGGAAAATAATGATGAATGGTACGACATTATTATTTCAGACCTTCCCGATCCAAATAATGAAAGTTTAAATAAGCTTTACACAAAAGAATTTTATTCATTACTTCGAAATCATTTAAATCCTGCGGGAGCCATGATGGTGCAATCAACAAGCCCTGTATTTGCAACATCTGTGTACTGGACTATATCAAATACGATAACTGCTACAGGGTTATATACAGAAAATGTACATGTTGATATACCGAGCTTTGGAAATTGGGGATTCGTACTAGCAAGTAGAAAGCCGATTCAGATAGAATCTATCAACATTAATGTCCCAACTGAATTTTTAACGTCTGATATGATTCCGAGTCTAACCTATTTTGGAAAGGATGAGGATGAAGTGATTAAAAAAAATGGTTCAACGCTTCCACTTCCACCTAACACACTTATTGATCCCCATTTAATTCAAAAATATGAAGAAGCATGGAAGAACTACTAAACGGGTAGAAGGACAGTGGAGGTTCTATTGAATGAATTCAATAGACAGTAAACTTATAAAAGGAGAGGTTATTCATGAACGTATCTTATCATGGACATTCAGTAGTAAAGATTGAAACAAATGAAAAGACAATTCTTATTGATCCATTTATTACTGGTAATGGGAATTGTGATTTAGATGCAAGTACGGTAAAAGCTGATGTAATACTACTCACTCACGGTCACAACGACCATGTTGGTGATACGGTGGACATAGCGAAGCGAAATGACTCCTTCGTTGTAGCTCCATTCGAACTGGCTACTTATTTAGGATTTAAAGGGTTGAATACACATCCAATGCACATCGGCGGAGCTCATGAATTTGATTTTGGTAAAGTGAAGCTAACCCAAGCTTTTCATGGATCAGCCTATACAGAAGACGAAAATCAGCAAATTGTTTATACTGGCATGCCTACTGGAATTTTATATACGTATGAAGGTAAAACATTATTCCATGCAGGCGATACAGGGTTATTTTCAGATATGAAATTAATTGGAGAGCGCAATGACATTGATCTTGCTTTCCTACCAATTGGCGATAACTTTACTATGGGACCAGAAGATGCTTCTGTTGCAGCAGAATGGTTGCAGGCAAAACAAGTGGTTCCGATTCACTACAATACGTTCCCACTAATTGAGCAAGATGGTCAAGCATTTGCCACTTCCTTACCAAATGGAATGGGTAAAGTCATGGAAGTAGGAGAATCAATCGAATTATAAATACTATTAAGCTGGCATCTCACATGAGGTGCCAGCTTTTTGTATGTTAGTAGGAACTATAAACGAATGAACACATAATAAGAATCATACATTAGGACAAGGAGACATTAATAAAGGAGGAGTTTGGTGTGAGACAAAATGCCATTCTACGTTTAATGCTAGCTTGTTTCTTGTTATATGTTGCATGGCCATATCTACGAGTACAGGGGAGTCCAATAGGTTCTTATTTTTGGTTAACATGGCTTTCTTTCTTTTTACTGGTTGCAGGTGCAAACTTGGCTATAATACTAAGAATTCCTAATAAGATGGACGTTTCGTCACCGTCTCATGAAAAGAAAAGGCAACAATCCTATGGAAAAAATTGAAGCTTCTTTCATTCATCTGTATAATAACAATAGACTAACAAATGACTAGTACAGTTTAGAATAGAAAGATTGGTGAATGAAGTGGCTACGAAGCATGAACAAATACTTAATCATATAGATTCTTTAACGGTAGGTAGTAAAATCTCGGTTCGAGGTATTGCGAAAGCGTTATCGGTTAGTGAAGGAACAGCATATCGGGCTATTAAAGAAGCGGAGAACCAAGGTCTTGTAAGTACAATCGAACGGGTAGGTACCATTCGAATTGAACGAAAACAAAAAGATAACATAGAAAGACTAACTTTCGCAGAGATTGTTAATATTGTGGAAGGTCAAGTGTTGGGGGGAAGAACTGGTCTCTACAAAACCTTAAATAAATTCGTTATTGGAGCGATGAAACTCGATGCGATGATGCGTTACACGGAGGCGGGTTCATTACTAATTGTTGGGAATCGAACGAATGCTCACGAGTTAGCTTTACAGGAAGGGGCAGCTGTACTAATCACCGGTGGCTTTGATACAGACGAGCATGTTAAGCGTCTCGCAGATGAAAAGGAGCTGCCAATCATATCTTCAAGCTATGATTCATTTACGGTAGCCACGATGATCAACCGAGCCATTTATGATCAAATGATCAAAAAAGAGATTGTACTAGTAGATGACATTTACACGCCACTTGATAGGTCCTACTTCTTATACATTGATGATAAGGTGGAAAAATGGCACGAATTGAATGAAGAAACGATGCATAATCGGTACCCTGTTGTGGATTTCCAAATGAGGGTGGTTGGAATGGTAACGTCAAAAGATGTTATTGGAAAAGAGCGAAGTGTTTCTGTTGAGAAAGTCATGACACGTAATCCAATGACAGTGCAAACGAAAACCTCCTTAGCCAACGCTGCTCACATTATGGTTTGGGAAGGAATCGAAGTAATGCCTGTTGTTAACCAATCACATAAAATTCAAGGAATAATTTCTCGACAAGACGTTTTAAAAGCCCTTCAACACATTCAACGTCAGCCGCAAGTTGGTGAAACCATTGATGATTTAGCAACTAGTCAACTAGTAGAATCAGTGGATGATAAAGAAGAAACCATTTATCAGACTGAAGTAACACCTCAAATGACAAATCAGCTTGGAACGTTATCCTATGGTGTTTTTACCTCTCTTGTTATCGGGGCAAGTAGTCGCTTGCTTCACCACTACAAAAAGGGAGATCTTGTCGTAGAGAATTTGTCTGTGTACTTTATCAAGCCGGTACAGCTAGAGAGTATATTAGTTATAACTCCTAGAATTTTAGAAGTAGGACGGAAGTTTGCAAAGTTAGATGTAGAAGTATTCAATGATGGAGCTTTAGTAGGTAAAGCGTTACTCATGGCTCAGCTTATTGACAAGTAAGCAGAATAGGAAGAGAACAGCTCTGAAGCCAAACATGACTAACTATAAATATAAAGAAAAGAGCTTGGATAACAATCCAAGCTCTTTAGTGTTCTTTATTCTGTTAACTAGTTTGTTTGTAGAGTTGAAGCTCCATAAGTAGGGTTTCCATTACGCACTTGAATCTGCACGTTCATTGATTTGTTTTCCATAAAATTTGGTGGTTTTCACTCCATAGACTAATTGCATGATGCCAAGTACGAGTAATACCAAGCAAATATATAACGCTATTTTTGTTTGGTAGAAGGCATATTGGTTTATTGCAAATGCTATTAGCAGGGTGCCTAAGGCAATGCGAGCTTTGGAGTTTGTGTACTCTTGATATAAAGGGTCATTTTGTCGAAGGATAGACACTTTAAAATATAAATACAATGTAGCTGAGAGTACAATTATAATTGGGAAAATTACCATTCATCATCGACCTTTCTAAATATATAACTATAACTCTACTCATTGTATCGGTATTCACAAAATTATGCTACCGGTTTTTTTCATGATATGGTTTAATGGGAGATAAGGATTAAAGGTAAGGAGACTAGTTATGAGCAAACAAGAGATCGTGGAATTAATTGAAAAGTATCAAACGATTATTGTACACCGCCATGTAAGACCAGATCCAGATGCATTGGGATCTCAAGGTGGTTTGGCGCAGCTAATACGTGATACATACCCTGAAAAGAAAGTGTTTGAAGTCGGTGAAGAAGAGGAGTCACTAACTTTCTTAACAAAAATGGACGACGTAAGCGATGAACAATATCAACAAGCATTAGTGATTGTTTGTGACACAGCCAACCAAGCTAGAATTAGTGACCAGCGTTACAATATGGGAGAAAAGCTGATTAAAATTGATCATCACCCTGTTGTAGATGCATATGGAGATGTTCAATGGGTGGATACGACTGCGAGCTCAACTTCAGAAATGGTATATGAGCTGTTTGAGGCAGGTAAGCCAAGTGGGTTAACTCTTACCCAAGAGTCTGCTCGGTTATTATATGCAGGTATTGTAGGAGATACAGGGCGCTTTTTATTCCCTAGTTCTACAAAACGAACGTTACAGATTGCAGCAGATTTAGTTGCTTATGATTTCGATCGCCCTGAATTGTATGAAGATATGTATAAAACACCTCATGATATTGCACGTTTAAAAGGATATATCTTGCAACATTTCACTGTTTCTCCTTTAGGATTAAGTACTGTGAAATTATCAAAAGAACTTCTAGATGAATATGGAATTACCCCCTCACAAACGTCAAGTCTAGTAGGTGTTCTTGGGGATATTGAAGGAATTATTGCATGGGTAATATTTGTTGAGGAAGAAACACAAATAAGAGTGCGATTGCGTTCTAAAGGACCAGTTATCAATGAAGTGGCTGCAATGTTCGATGGTGGTGGTCACCCAATGGCATCAGGAGCAACAATTTATTCCTGGGACGAGATGGACCGAGTAACTGCAGCCCTTGAAAAAGTTTGTAAAGAGTATCAAAACAAGGCATAAGTAGAATATTAAGAAACATATAAAGTATTGTGGCTACGTCCAGTTCACCGCTCTTCGTGTTTCCTTTATCTCATATAGATACAAGGGAGTTCTGGAGTAATGGAGGTAAATCGCTGCATCGTGCAGCAACATTGAACCAACCCACGTCCTGTAGGCAGCAGTTTGTATGTCGCTAGCAGGGCGCTTGCGCTTTTTTTACACAAAATAAAACGTCTGGGGCCCCCAGACGTGCATCTATGTTTAAGAAATCATTGAGCTTGTTTCTGTTTAGGTATAAACCAGCATCCGCTATCCGTTTCATCCATATACACGGGCAGGTTTTGGCGTTCTAGTTCTCGTTTGACTAGGCGGATGAGTTCTTTTGATTCAGCATATGCTGTTTGCCCGTTGACAATTCTTTGGATTTTATCCTCGACCAATCTTCTACGGTTCATGATAAGCATCTTCCCTCACCCCTTTCGTTGCAATACTTATCTTCATCTTTATTGTATAAAAGAACTACCAAAAAAGCTATCGTTTTCAGAATCTTTCACACATTGTTCATTATTTACCTTTTGGTTGGAATAATATTAACTCCGATTTTTAGGTCTTGAGATAGGACAATTCGTTCCACCTTAAGTTCATATAGTAGATCGTCGATTTTGTACCGTTTATTTTCGATAGATGTATATAGGAGAGAGACGTTTTCAGATAAACTTGTTATACTTTTTCCAACTAAATCAGGAAGTTGCTCCTTGGTTAGTTCTCTTAGTTTATATACGGTGAGCCGGTCAATTGTGTGCTGACTGAGTAGCTTTTTTTCATTGAGGAATATGATTTCAACAGAGTGTATTTTGATTTTCTCTTTCTGCTTTTCGTCTAATTCTTTTTTATCTTCACTAAGCATTGAGTATTGCTCTTCTAAATCATTTATGTCTTCTCTTAATTCCATGTTTTCTTTTATCCATCTTTCAACGTAAGTACCATACATGAAAAGAAAGACTGCGTATGCGATTATACCTCCTAGAAAAACTCCAGCTAAGAATCTCTGCCAATTCCTTTTCTTATAATATGGAGGAATATGCATTATGTGATTTCCTCCTGTATAAGCCACTCAATAATGAGTAGTGCAGTCTGCACGCCCCCCATGGCTGATATGATACAAACGATTTGTTTAAACATATCAATTGTGGATCCTTCAAAAAGTCCCTTCTCAAAAGTTGTAATCGCATCGAATGTACCTCCTATCGCTGCAACAATTGCCCAAATTCGTAAGCTTTTCGCCAGACGAGCTATATATGTGTAAGGGGCTTCTCCGGCTGCAAATGCCCCGATACTTCCAATTAGAGTGCCTCCAATCATAACCCCTAGTGCAATAAAATAATATTGAAAGATGGTTTCAAAAAAGCGTTGTTCTTCCATAATTGGACCCTCTCCTTAAGGTTTGTACATAAGTCCTTATTGTATGTCTATGGAAGGGGAGGGGGTGGTATGTCAAGGATTTCGTTCCATCTGTGTTACGAAGTAAAGGGGGGGGAGATGTAGGCTTGTCCATTTTTTGCCTAAAAAACGTGAGGTTCGTGTTTTCCTATTAGCATGCAGATACGCTATAATGAAACAATAATTAAACTTAGAGGCGGGAGAATCATTATGGATTTTGTTCACTTACAGGTTCGAAGTGGATATAGTTTTATGAAAAGTACCAACACCATAGAAAAAGTTGTTGAACAAGCGAAACAATATGGATATACCTCCCTTGCTCTTACTGATGAAGGTGTCATGTACGGAGCTATTTCGTTCTACCAAACCTGTAAGAAACACGGGATAAAACCGATTATTGGGCTATCTGTGCCTATTTTTATAGATGAAGAACAGGTTGATGAGCTTGTTTTATTAGCTCAGGATCAGCAAGGTTATGAAAATCTTATGCAACTGAGTAGTTATGTTCAAATGTCAGAGGAATATGTAGAACGAAGAGAACTTTCACAGTACACTAAAGGTTGTATTGGCATTTTGCCTATCTATAACTCTCATTTACAACCCTTCATCTTACATAATCAGCGTGATGAATTAAGTAAGGAGTTAGAACAGTGGAAGCATGTTATAGGACCTTCTGATTTTTATTTAGGTATAGAAGACCATGGTTTAGAAGGGGAGAGGCACTTACAGGTAGCAATTGAACAAGTCTTACCAGCCATTGAAACCCCAATGGTTGCATTAAATGATGTTCGATATATAAAAGAAGACGATGCACTAGCTTATGATTGTTTACAGAGCATTCGTAAAAATGAACATTGGTCACAACAAATTGAAGATCATTCCATTAAGCATCGGCATCTTCGAAGTATGGAGGAAATGTACACTCTTTTTGGAGAGTGGTCTAAAGACCTACTTGAAAACACAAAAGTGATTGCTGATCGTTGTAATCTTGATCTGATTTTGAATCGTATGATGCTTCCTGAATATCCTGTCCCACATGAAGTAAGTTCTGCAGATTATTTAAGGCAGCTTTGCGAAAAAGGATTAAAGCGTCGGTACACTTATCCAAATGAAGAAATCACATCAAGACTAAGCCATGAATTACAGGTCATTGAAACGATGGGATTCAGTGATTACTTTCTCATTGTTTGGGACTTTATTACCTATGCCAAAAAACATAATATATCTACAGGACCAGGTCGTGGGTCTGCTGCTGGGTCACTCGTATCATACTTACTGGGGATTACAGAGGTCGATCCAATAGAGTATGATTTATTATTTGAACGTTTTTTAAATCCCGAACGTGTCTCTATGCCAGATATTGATATTGATTTTTCTGATGTGAAGAGAGATCAAGTTATCCAGTACGTGATGAATAAATACGGTGCTGACCATGTCGCACAAATTATCACATTTGGTACATTTGGCGCTAGGTCGACTATCCGTGAATTAATTAAGGTGATGGGGGTAGACAATCAAGAAGCGAGTTACTTAATGAAATTCATACCCCAAACAACGTCACAATCCATTGTTCAGATTGTACAAGATTCTAAGGATTTACAAGCATATATTCAACAATCACAAACATTAAAACGGCTATTCAAGATTGCTGCTAGACTTGAAGGACTTCCAAGGCACGCTTCTACACACGCAGCAGGGGTGATTATTAGTAAACAACCATTGATGAAGCATGTTGCACTAACGGAAGGACATGATAGTGTCCCGTTAACGCAATATGCTATGAATGAGTTAGAGACAATTGGTCTATTAAAAATGGACTTCCTTGGTTTGCGTAACTTAACGTTAATCGAAAAGATGACACAGACTATTTATGAGAATGAGGGGAAAGACATTCAATTCAATCAAAAAGACATGGTTGATGAGAAGACATTTGCTTTACTAAGAAGTGGTAAAACTACTGGGATTTTTCAGCTCGAATCAAAAGGGATGAAAGATGTATTAATGCAGTTACGACCTACTCACTTTGAGGATATTGTAGCTGTAAATGCGCTTTACCGACCTGGTCCAATGGAATATATTCCAACTTATATTCGAAGGAAGCACGGTAAAGAATCTGTATCATATCCACATCCCGACTTAGCCCCTATACTAGAAAAAACATATGGTGTATTAGTTTACCAGGAACAAATTATGCAAATCGCGAACAAAATGGCTGGGTTTTCTTTAGGGCAGGCAGATTTATTAAGGAGAGCGGTAAGTAAAAAGCAACAGGATATGATGGCTGACCAAGAAAAAGCTTTTGTAGCTGGATGTAAGGAAAACGGGTACTCAAAAGAAGTTGGGGATCAACTTTATGAATGGATTGTACGTTTTTCAAACTATGGGTTCAACAGGAGCCATGCTGTAGCATACAGTGTAATTTCCTATCAATTGGCTTTTTTAAAAGCCCATTACCCTGCGAGTTTCATGGCAAAATTAATGAGTACAGTTTCGTCAGACAAAATATTAAGCTATCTTCGTGAAGCAAAGGAATTAGGAATTATTGTTCAACCACCATCTATTAATCAAAGCTTCGGCAAGTTTACCGTGGAAAATGGTCAAATTCGCATGGGGCTTGGTATGATTAAAGGGGTAGGGAGAAATGCGATTTTAGAAATCCTTCAAGCACGAAAGCAGAAGCCTTTTTTGAATCTATTTGATTTTTGTAGACGTGTTTCTTTAAAAGTCATTAATCGTCAAGTACTGGAATCGTTAATTTTAGCTGGCTGTTTTGATGAAACGTTCGATAACCGTGCTTCTTTGTTGGCTAGCATTCAACATGCGATAGAGCAAGGAGAGCTATTTAGCGATATGAATGATCAGGAGTCCTTATTTGATGATGAGATAGAATTAGACGCTACTTATGTAGAGTCAGAGCCGTTTGATATATTAAAACGCCTTTCATTTGAAAAAGAAGTGCTTGGTATGTATGTTTCCTCTCACCCTTTAGAATCCTATCGGTCCATGTTAAGAAGTTCAGGTTACCTTTCTTTGCAAGATGTATATAAATCTGTAAAGAAGAAACGACTCAAGGCAGCTGTAGTGGTAGAGGAAATCAAAACCATTCGTACTAAAAGAGGAGACCCTATGGCCTTTCTCACCTTTATAGATGAAAATTCAGAGATGGAAGCTGTCATTTTTCCAGACGTATTTCGAGATGTGAAAAGATGGCTGGTAGAAGAAATGCTTGTTTTTATAGAGGGAAGAATAGAAGATAGGAACGGTAAACAACAATGGATTATCGAAAGTATTACCCCTTTTGATTCAGAGAGCTTACAAGGAGCTACACAACAAAGGTTATTTTTGAAAATAGAAGAAAGAGAATCAGACAGCATCACTCGCTCCATTAAAGTCATATCCAAACGTTATCCTGGAGAAGTTCCGATAATACTCTATTACGCTGTAAGGAAGGAGACATTTAAGTTAGCTCATGACTATTCGGTATCAGCAAACCGAGAATCCATTGAACAGTTTAAAGAACTGTTAGGTGAAGCTAACGTTGTTCTAAAATGAACAACAAGTATCAATTGTAGAATAAAGCAATTCTTTTACATGCTTGCGTTATTCTATGCTTTACAAGCAAAAGCCATTTGTTATAATGAAGTAGATTAGTGGTCAGACCACTTAACGCCAATAATTATAAATAATATAAATACTCTTTATTCATAAAAGGAGCGGATTTCTTTGTCAAACATTCGCGAAGAGGCACTACATATGCATCGTGTTCATAAAGGTAAATTAGCTACTCATTCTAAGGTACCTGTGAGAAATAAGAAAGATTTAAGTTTAGCTTATTCACCTGGTGTGGCTGAACCTTGTAAAGAAATATACGAACATAAGGAATCTGTATATGATTACACAATGAAGGGAAATATGGTAGCAGTTGTAAGTGATGGTTCTGCTGTTTTGGGCTTAGGGAATATTGGGGCGGAAGCCTCTTTGCCAGTTATGGAAGGAAAGGCTGCTTTGTTCAAGAGCTTTGCTGGTGTGGACGCCTTCCCAATTTGTTTAAGTACTAATGACATCGAACAAATTGTACAAACAGTTAAATTGATGGAACCAACGTTTGGAGGAGTGAATCTTGAAGATATTGCCGCTCCAAATTGCTTTATTATAGAAGAACGTTTGAAGAAAGAAACTAACATACCTATTTTTCATGATGATCAGCATGGAACAGCCATAGTAACTGTTGCTGCATTAATGAACGCTCTGAAACTTTCAGGGAAAAAATGGTCAGATATAAAAGTGGTAGCGAATGGTGCTGGAGCTGCCGGTATTGCTATTATTAAACTTTTATATCATTTCGGAGTGCGTGACATTATCATGTGTGATTCTAAAGGTGCCATTTTTGAAGGGCGTAGTTATGGTATGAATGGTATTAAAGATGAAATCGCCAAAATGACGAATAAGGACCGACAAGAAGGAAAGCTAGAAGATATGATGGATGGGGCAGATGTGTTTGTAGGTGTTTCTGTTGGAGGGTTATTATCCAAGGAAATGGTCCAAAATATGAATGATGACCCTATTATATTTGCCATGGCCAATCCAGAACCTGAAATTATGCCAGACGACGCTAAAGAAGCTGGTGCCAGTGTTATTGGTACGGGCCGTTCTGACTTTCCGAACCAAGTAAATAACGTATTAGCCTTCCCCGGAATCTTCCGTGGAGCACTAGATGTAAGAGCTACGAGAATTAATGAAAAAATGAAAATTGCAGCTGCAGAAGCAATTGCATCTCTAGTAAGTGAAGAGGAACTTAATGCTGACTATGTCATCCCAGCACCTTTTGATCCTCGAGTAGCACCTGCTGTAGCAGCTAGTGTTGCTAAAGCCGCAATGGATTCCGGTGTTGCACGTCACCATGTCGATCCTGAAGACGTAGCTGAGAAAACAAGACAGCTTGCATTAATCGATGAATCCTAATTCAAGGATTTGATGGAAGGAGTGATCCTAATCAGTGACAATGCCATCTAAATCCAAAGTGTATGAAGAGGTATTGAAAGAGCTCCGTCGCTTTATTGAAGAACAAGGATTATCTCCGGGAGATAAGCTTCCCTCAGAACGAGAGCTAGCTGAAAGATTAAACGCTGGCCGCTCTTCTGTAAGGGAAGCTTTGCGTGCAATGGAGCTTCTTGGTCTTATTGAAACAAGAAGAGGTGAAGGGACGTTTCTTAGTTCTTATCAGCCGTATCATATGGTCGAGATTCTGTCAGCATTCATCCTACAAGAGGCTAAAACGAAAGAAAATCTCAAAACTACCAAACAGCTAATAGAAAAAGAAGCGTTAAAGATAGCAAAACAACATTTAACAGAATACGACTATGAAGTGTTACAATATAAAGTTAATCAGTTTGAACCAGGGACTGAGACATTTCATTATGATTTTTTCTATACCATTTTCGATGTAGGAGAAAATCAATTGCTAATGAAAATATGGAGGCTCATGGAAGAGTTTTCACGTACATTTCATAAGCCAGCCTACGATATAAATCTTTATAAACGTTTAGTGCAAGCCCTCTATGACCAAGATGATATCCAAATAGAAACACTAAGCCAGCAACTCTATCAGGAGAAATTGTCGAAATAAAATAGACATCGTTCTACAACACTTTTACCGTACAATAGCTAAAGTAGGATAGAAAGGCTCTATTTGTTTTAAAGGAGGAATCCCCTTGCTTAAAGACTTTTTTAGCAAGAAGAAAAAATATGCATCGATTCCAAGGGAAGAAGCTAAACAAGATATTCCTGAAGGCTTAATGCAAAAATGTCCAGATTGTCATAAAATCTTCTATCGAAAAGAATTGAAAAAAAACTTAAATGTATGCCCAAATTGCGAATATCATCATCAAATGACAGCTTATGAGAGAATTGACAGCTTGTTTGATGAAGGTACTTTCGAAGAATGGGATCAAGAAATTATATCTGAGAACCCTTTAGGATTCCCTGAGTATTTAGAGAAGTTAGAGAAAGATCGTAAGAAGACAGGATTAAATGAAGCCGTCGTAACAGGTAAAGCAACTATGGAAGGAATGGAAACAGCGTTTGCTGTCATGGATTCTCGTTTTCGCATGGGAAGCATGGGATCTGCGGTCGGCGAAAAGATTGCTAGAGCCGTTGAGCGGGCCAGAGAACTACATATTCCCTTCATTATCTTTACTGCTAGTGGTGGAGCACGTATGCAGGAAGGCGTTTTGAGTTTGATGCAAATGTCCAAGACATCTATTGCAATTCAACGTTTTAATGAAGCTGGAGGATTAATGATTTCTGTGATGACCCACCCAACGACAGGTGGCGTTTCGGCTAGTTTCGCCTCAATCGGTGATTATAATTTCGCAGAACCAGGCGCTTTGATAGGATTTGCAGGACGTCGTATTATTGAACAAACAATTCGTGAGGAATTGCCTGAGGATTTCCAGACTGCAGAATTTTTATTAAAGCATGGACAACTTGATCAGGTTATTCCACGACATGATATGAAAGATGTTTTATCAACTCTTCTAGACCTTCATGCAGAAGGGAGTAAGCCATCATGAAACAAAAACAAGTTTTAGAGTTTGAAAAACCAGTCATGGAGCTTCGTGAGAAAATTGCTGAACTGAAAGAATTCACAAGTGAAAGTGACATGGATTTAACAGATGAAATTCGGACACTAGAAGCTCGATTAGTTAAGGTTGAAGAAGATGTTTATGGAAACATGAAGCCATGGGACCGTGTTCAGATGGCTCGTCATAGCGAACGTCCCACAACACTAGATTATATTCATGAATTGTTTACGGATTTCCTTGAATTTCACGGAGATCGGTTATATGGGGACGATGAAGCTATTGTAGCAGGGATAGCGAAATATAATGAGCAACCAGTTACGGTAATAGGCCATCAACGTGGCAAGGATACAAAAGAAAATATTCGTCGTAACTTCGGTATGCCTCACCCTGAAGGATACCGTAAAGCTTTGCGCCATATGAAACAAGCAGAGAAGTTTAACCGTCCGATTGTTTGTTTTATTGATACAAAGGGTGCTTATCCAGGTAAAGCTGCTGAAGAAAGAGGCCAAAGTGAAGCCATCGCTCGTAATCTTATGGAAATGGCGGGGCTTAAAGTACCTGTTATTTGTTTCGTAATCGGTGAAGGTGGTAGTGGTGGAGCACTAGGTCTTGGAGTAGGAGACCGGATTCACATGCTTGAGAACTCAACTTATTCTGTTATCTCTCCTGAAGGGGCAGCCGCCTTATTATGGAAGGATTCTGGTCAAGCTCAAAAAGCTGCAGAAACGATGATGATTACGTCTTATGATCTTAAAACTTTAGAAGTTATAGATGAAATAATTCCAGAGATTAAAGGTGGAGCACACCGTGATGTGAAAACGCAAGCTACCTATATTGCTCCAGTACTTGACCAATCTCTCAAGTATTTAAAAAGTTTAACAACAGAGGAATTACTTGAGGAAAGATGGGAAAAGTATAAAAAGATTGGTTCCTACACTACGGATTTATAAAATGAGCAACACCTGAGCGTGCAATTGAAACTTGCACGCCTCTTTAGTTTTACATAACAAGAGGGAATATTTTTATAGACCAATGTATGAAGAAAATCTTTTAGCAATAAATACTTCCTTTAGTGATATCCCCTAAATGATTTAAAGTCATTAAGCGCTTGCATTTATTTTTTCTGAAGATTAATGAAGTTCTAACTTTTGTTGATTGATGGTTTATGGTTGTCAAATAAAGCGTTTAGCATTATCTTTGAATGGGGAGAGAACAATTAGAAGAATGACAATGATATAGTTCAATGAGGTGATGAGGGATGAAAAAGATTGGTGTGTTAACCAGTGGTGGAGATGCGCCTGGTATGAATGCTGCCATTCGTGCAGTTGCGCGTAAATGTATCTATCATAATGTAGAAGTATATGGTGTTTATTACGGGTACCAAGGCCTGATTGAAGGTCATATTGAAAAAATGGAATTAGGTTCTGTTGGTGACATCATTCAACGTGGAGGTACGACTCTTTATACAGCGCGTTGCCCGGAATTTAAGACAGAGGAAGGCCGAGCGAAAGCTATTGAGCAATTAAATGCCCATGGAATAGAAGGCTTAGTTGTTATCGGTGGAGATGGCTCGTTTATGGGTGCGAAGAAATTAACAGAGTTAGGTTATCCTTGTATCGGTGTTCCTGGTACGATTGATAATGATATTCCAGCGACAGATTTCACCATTGGGTTTGATACGGCTTTAAACACAGTGATTGAAGCAATTGACAAGATTCGTGACACGGCTACTTCACACGAACGTACCTATGTTATTGAAGTTATGGGTCGTAACGCTGGAGATATTGCGTTATGGGCTGGATTGGCTGATGGTGCAGAAACTATTATTATCCCTGAAGTGAATGACAGCTTTGATGATATTGTAGAACGACTGAACCGTGGGCATGAACGCGGAAAACGCCATAGTATTATTATTGTGGCTGAAGGTGTTGGTTCTGGTTTTGACTACGGTAAACGTATTCAAGAAGCTACAGAATTAGAAACACGTGTGACAGTGCTTGGACATACTCAACGTGGTGGATCACCAACTGCATTTGATCGAGTGTTAGCTAGTCGTTTAGGGGCTCAAGCAGTTGACTTATTGCTCGAAGGAAAAGCAGGTCGTATGGTGGGTATACAAAATAATCAATTAGTTGATCATGATATTATTGAAGCGTTAGAAACCAAGCATGAACTTGATTTAAGTATGTATAAGCTATCAAAGGAACTATCTATATAAGACATCCTCAAGACTGTGGGAACGATCTCAGTTTACAATGTAATATATGGATGAGGAGGATATAAGAATATGAAAAAGACTAAAATTGTTTGTACGATTGGACCAGCATCTGAGTCAGTAGAAACATTAAAAGAGTTAATTGAAAATGGAATGAACGTAGCACGATTAAACTTCTCCCATGGTGACTATGAAGAGCATGGCCAGCGTATTGAAAACATACGTGAAGCTTCTCGACAAACGGGTCAAACAATAGGTATTTTGTTAGACACAAAAGGTCCTGAAATTCGTACAGGAATCCTTAGAGATGAGGAAGTTTATTTAGAAAAAGGCGCTATTGCTCGTGTCACAATGGACGAGATTGAAGGAGATGGAGAGCGTTTTTCTGTAACATATCCTGGATTGATTGATGACGTTCATGTAGGTGGCAAAATCCTATTGGACGATGGATTAGTTGAGTTAGAAGTTCTTGAAATACTTAAAGATCAGAATGAAATCAAAACGCGAGTGCTAAACTCCGGACCACTAAAGAATAAAAAAGGTGTTAACGTCCCAAATGTCAGCGTAAGTCTACCTGGTATTACAGATAAAGACGCCAATGACATTATCTTTGGAATAGAGCAAGGAATTGACTTTATTGCAGCATCATTTGTACGACGTGCATCTGACGTCTTAGAAATTCGCGAGCTTCTTGAAAACCATGGCGCAACGCATATTCAAATTATACCTAAGATTGAGAACCAAGAAGGTGTCGATAACATTCGCGAAATTATCGAAGTCAGCGATGGACTAATGGTAGCACGTGGCGATCTTGGTGTTGAAATTCCTGCAGAAGAAGTACCACTAGTTCAAAAGGAATTAATTCGCCAGTGTAACACTGCTGGTAAGCCAGTTATCACAGCAACACAAATGCTAGACTCTATGCAACGTAACCCTCGTCCAACGCGTGCAGAGGCAAGTGACGTAGCGAATGCTATCTTTGATGGTACTGATGCTATTATGCTAAGTGGTGAGACTGCTGCGGGAACGTATCCGGTTGAAGCTGTAACAACGATGTTTAACATTGCTGTTCGTGCTGAAACAGCTTTAGATCATCAGGTTATTCTAAGCAACCGTTCTCGTACAAGCGATATGACTATCACAGATGCTATTAGTCAGTCTGTAACACATACAGCAATGAACTTAAATGTAACTGCTATCTTGGCTCCTACTGAAAGTGGTCATACAGCACGAATGATTTCTAAGTATCGTCCAAAAGCACCTCTAGTTGCAGTTACCTTTAATGAGAGAGTACAACGCATGCTTACTCTAGTTTGGGGCGTTCAAGCTGTAATGGGCGAACCATCTGAAACAACGGATGATATGTTATCTGTTGCAATTGATAGTGGTCTGAAAACGGGTGAATTTAACAGAGGAGATCGTGTTATTATCACAGCAGGTGTTCCAGTCGGCGAGAGTGGTACAACGAACATGATGAAAGTTCATGTAGTTGGAGACGTTCTTGCAAAAGGACAAGGCATTGGTAAGAAGTCTGCATACGGTAATGCAACTGTTGCCAAAACAGCTGATGAAGCGATTAACAAAATCGAAGATGGTGAGATTTTAGTAACCATTAGCACGGATAAAGATATGATGCCGGCCATTGAAAAAGCGAGCGGTATCGTAACCGAAGAAGGCGGTCTAACATCTCATGCTGCAGTAGTAGGCCTAAGCCTTGGTATTCCGGTTATCGTAGGTGTGAAAGACGCTACAAATCTTGTCAAAGATGGAGAAGAAATCACAATCGATTCTTCACGCGGAGATATCTACGAAGGACATGCAAGCGTACTGTAAAAGAAGAGGATTTTCCTCTTCTTTTTTTATGAAAGTTGAAATGCAATTAATAGGTGAAAGAACCTATACTTATTCCACAAAAGTCTCATTATCCTGAAGACTTGGGTTCGAGATAAATACCTTTATTAAGCGGGTTGTTTCCGATACGTTAATACGGAATAAAGGTAGCCGTGGAACAACTCCCGTCCTGCCGGCGAGCTGGCAAGCTACCTTCGGGGAAAGCACCCTCAGGGGATCTTGCCCACCTCTTTCTCCGGCGGGAGTCTCCTTGTTCCCAGGCCACCTTTGCTTTTGTTGAAATGAACGGAAACATGGCGTTAAGCCAAACGAACGAAAAGATGGGCCGGGAAATTGGGGGGCGGTCGCTCCGAAACTTGAAAATTTGCTCGCAACCGCTCCTCCAGAGCATCCCCAAAACAGCGGTCGCTCCTATTTTGAAAAAGTCGCTCTAAAATGGGCAAGAGTCGCTCCAAAGCCCATGTTTTTATTGCAGTGATATGACAAGTCCCTGTGCTGTATTATGGAGACTACAGTGAAAATACAGATGTGTCGAGGCCCCTCAGGGCACGGTTTTGCCTGAGGAGACGAATGATTTCACTGGAAGTTCGACTAAGATTGTCACATCCAGTGCAAACTCGAACGACCATACGTCGTGTAGTGTCGCAGGAAAACGAGCTAATTTCCCAGCCAATCTTTTCTCCTACTTAACACAACGGAAACACCCCACTCACCCAAACTATCTCGATTTCGATTTCAATTTCAAGCCTTCCACATTATGCCTCTTATATGGAATATCACATTAGAAAAACTATTATTTATTATGGTTATATACTTTAAATATAGTTGTAAGTTAAACGAATCGCCAATATAATTTCTTTCGTGTATAATAGGGAGAAGAATGTTAGCTGGAAAGGAAGATTGTTTTGTTTCGCTGGTTATTGTTATTAATTATTATTGTACCGGCTATGGAAATTGGAATATTAGTTTGGGCAGGCAATTTGATTGGACCCTGGTGGGTTATCTTATTGATTATTTCTACAGGTATTCTTGGAGCTTATTTAGCCAAGCAACAAGGTTTAGAAACTTTAAATAGAGCGCGTGATAATATGCAAATGGGGATGACCCCTCAGGATGAGCTTATTAATGGTGTCTGCATATTAATTGGTGCTGCTGTTTTACTGACACCGGGTTTTATAACAGATGCTATTGGATTTACATTGTTACTACCTGTAACACGTGAACCTATTAAAAAAGGTCTTATGAAAGTTGTTAGAAGAATGATGGATAATGGTACAATCACGGTTTTTAGAAAATAATAGAAGAATAAAGTTAGTAAGATTCTAAGACTAAATAAAAAGCCATATCATCGCGATATGGCTTTTCTATGTTTTATTTATGCTTAGGCACCATAATAAAGTTCCATATTTCTTGTAACACACCTGTTTGGAATAAGGTTTTGACAATGACAAGAAAAACTGGCCCAATAATCAAGCCTAAAAAGCTGAATAGTTGATAACCTACGAAGAGAGAAATAAGCGTTGCTAATGGGTCCAAACCAATGTTAGTAGATAGCACTTTTGGTTCCATCATTTGACGTTGAATGATGACTACTATATATAAAATAGACAATCCAATTGTGAGAAAGTAATTTCCTGTAAAGAACATAAAGATGATCCATGGAACAAAAATCAAACCTGTACCTAAATATGGAAGTAAGTCTACAACCCCTGTAATAATAGCAATTGTGATAGCATAATCGACCTGTAGGATCAGAAGCCCAATTAATACGATGATTGCTGTGATAGAAATGAGTGTGAATTGCGCTTTCATAAATCCAAATAAAGCGTTTTGTAAACCTCTAAACACATTCCCACTCGAACTCATAATCTTGTCTGGGGTTAATGATTTTATTTTATTTCCCCATCTGTACCAGTCTTTACTAATAAAAAATGTTCCTAATAAAGAAAATACCAAGACTGTTGCAAAATCAGGAATTTGCGATAGTTTTTCAGGAAGCCATTTTAATATACTTTCAAGCAAATTAGCGCCACTTGCAGCAATGTTACCTCCAACATTTTCGATTTGTTTCATAATTTCCTTCTGGTGGTTTGGATCTAGAGTGCTTAACATAGATGTTAATCTCTCATATATAGGAATGATTTGGGAAGCAATTAAATCTTCGAAATAGTTCACTAATGTAGCAAAATCTTCAGGGATTCGTTCAGATAAGTATAGAGTGCCATTTACAAGTTCAACAATTAATAGCGTAATAATACCAATTATTATACCTAAAATAACTAAAATAGAAAGAAATACAGCTACAGGTCTAGGCATCCTTCCTTTTGTCTCTAGTATATTCACTAAAGGGTTCATAATAAAAGCTATCGCAATTGCAATCAGGAAAGGGTATGTGTATTGAGTGAATTGGACAATAATAAAAAGTCCAAAAACAATAATACATGCCACATATAAAAAGCGAGCAATTCGCCAAAAATTAAGCCAAAACTGATCCATATCCATAAATGATAAACGTCCTTTCTCGTTATAATTAAGCTATTTTATATTATTTCGATTCAGGATAGAGGAACTCCTTCAAGATGTAACGGGATAGAAGTATCTATATACGTATATGCAATTAAAGGAAGAAAATATGGATAAATATAACTATAAAGGGAAATTGGAGTTTAAATACTACTAGGACAGTGAAAAATCTTAATATATAAAGAAACTACTATGGTTTTATATATTAAATGAAGAATAAATCGTTGTTTAGTTGTACCAAGTCCTTTTTTGCCAAGCATTTAGTATAAATTTATTAATATATATATGCTGAAGTTTTGGAACCTAAAATATTTTGCGTTATTAGTAAACATTAATCAGACAATAAACGAAAGGCATAGAAGCTTTCTCTTTTTTGTAGAAGAGTTTTTTAAGTGAATTAAACGGTTTCAATTCACAAAAATCTGATATTTGTTTATAATTGAAGGTGGGGATAAATTCCTGAAAAAATTTTAATAATCATGTTAAGCGTTTTCTTATTTTACATAAGAGCGTATATGGGGAAACTATTCATGAAAAAGGAGAGAAACTATAATGGCAATGACAAAGGGTCTAGAAGGAATTGTTGCAACAGAATCATCCATTAGTTCCATTATTGATGACAAATTAACCTATGCAGGGTATAACATTGATGATTTAGCTCAAAATTCAAGCTTTGAAGAGGTTATCTATCTTCTTTGGAATAAAAAGCTTCCAACTAAAAGTGAATTAGATCAACTTAAGAGTGACTTAGCTAAAGAAATGTCTATTCCACAACACGTGGTAGAGCATCTTAAGTCTTATGATTTAAGCACTGTTCATCCAATGGCTGCATTGCGTTCTGCCGTTTCTATTCTAGGTTTACATGATGAAGAAGCAGACGTCATGGAAGATGAAGCGAATCAACGCAAAGCAGTTCGGATACAAGCTAAAATTTCTACCGTTGTGACTGCTTTTGCTCGAATTCGAAAAGGACAAGAACCAGTTCAACCAAAAGAAAATCTGAGTTTTGCTGCAAATTTCTTATACATGCTTAATGGAGAAGAGCCGAAAGACTTAGAAGTAGAGGCAATTAACAAAGCATTAGTCTTACATGCTGACCATGAATTGAATGCGTCAACATTTACCGCTCGTGTATGCGTTGCAACTCTATCTGATATTTATAGTGGTATCACAGCTGCAATAGGTGCCTTAAAAGGACCTTTACATGGTGGTGCTAATGAAAGAGTTATGCAAATGCTTACTGAAATTGGTGATGAAGATAAAGCCATTGATTACATTAAAGAAAAATTAGAAAACAAAGAAAAAATCATGGGTATGGGACACCGTGTATATGAAACTGGCGATCCACGTGCTAAACACTTAAGAGAGATGTCTAGTGAGCTTACTAAGATTACTGGGAACTCTAAATGGTACAATATGTCTGTTAAAATTGAAGAATTTATTAAAGAAAATAAAGGCTTACCGGCAAACGTTGATTTCTATTCTGCATCAGTTTATCACAGTTTAGGAATTGATCACGATTTATTCACTCCATTATTTGCTGTGAGTCGTACTTCTGGATGGTTAGCTCACATTCTTGAACAATATCAAGATAACCGTTTAATTCGCCCTCGTGCAGAGTATGTAGGGCCGAAAAATCAGACATATACCCCAATTGAAGAGCGATAAAAAGAAGAAGAAACTTAGGATTCTTTTCTGAGTTTCCAAGTAATTTTTGCTTCATCTATTGCTAATATCGTATGATGTTACATGTAATACAATTTTATGAAAAGTACTAGGAGGTATTTATAGTGGCACAAGGAGAAAAGATTACTGTTACTAACGGAGAAATGACTGTACCTGATCATGCAATTATCCCATTTATTGAAGGGGACGGAATTGGTCCAGATATTTGGGCATCAGCAAAGAGAGTTATTGAAGCAGCTGTTCAAAAAGCATATGGTGACACGAAGAGTATTGTATGGAAAGAAGTTTACGCTGGTCAAAAAGCAAAGGATAACACTGGTGAGTGGTTACCAAACGAAACGCTAGATACGATTCGTGACTACAAGATTGCCATTAAAGGTCCATTAACTACACCAATTGGTGGCGGTATTCGTTCCTTAAATGTTGCTCTTCGCCAAGAATTAGATTTATTTACTTGTCTTCGTCCAGTACGTTGGTTCCAAGGTGTACCATCCCCTGTGAAACATCCTGAAGATACAGATATGGTGATTTTCCGTGAGAACACAGAAGACATTTATGCTGGCATTGAATGGGAAAAAGGTACTCCAGAAGTAAAGAAAGTCATTGACTTCTTGCAAGACGAGATGGGTGTACATAATATTCGCTTCCCTGAAACTTCAGGAATCGGGATTAAACCAGTTTCTGAAGAAGGGACAAAACGTCTAGTTCGTTCTGCAATTGAGTATGCCCTTCGTGAAGGTCGTGAGAATGTAACATTAGTTCACAAAGGTAACATTATGAAATTTACTGAAGGTTCCTTCAAGGCCTGGGGTTATGATGTAGCTGAGCAAGAATTTGGAGATAAGGTCTTCACTTGGAGACAATATGATGAAATCGTAGAAAAAGAAGGAAAAGAAGCAGCTAATAAAGCGGAAGATGAAGCAAAGGCAGAAGGTAAAATTGTAGTGAAAGATGCAATTGCAGATATTTTCCTTCAGCAGATTTTACTACGTCCAAAAGAATTTGATGTTGTAGCTACAATGAATCTAAATGGAGACTATATCTCTGATGCTTTAGCTGCACAAGTAGGTGGAATTGGGATTGCTCCTGGAGCAAACATCAACTTCGAAACTGGACATGCTATTTTTGAAGCTACGCATGGCACAGCACCTAAGTACGCAGGTCAAGATAAGGTGAACCCTTCTTCCGTCATTCTATCAGGTGTGTTAATGCTTGAGCATCTCGAATGGAGAGAAGCAGCAAATTTAATCACGAAAGCTATGGATAAGACAATTGGTGAGAAGACAGTAACGTATGATTTCGCTCGTCAGATGGAAGGTGCGACTCAAGTTAAGTGTTCTGAATTCGGTGATGCTTTAATCAACAATATGGACGCATAAGTACTAAGTATCAGGAAGGGGATTTTTATGGGTATTCAAAGAAGAAAAGTATCCGTAATTGGCGCAGGTTTCACTGGTGCAACAACTGCATTAATGATTGCTCAAAAAGAGCTTGCAGATGTAGTTCTTGTTGATATTCCTGACCAAGAGCAACCAACACAAGGTAAAGCACTAGATATGTTAGAGGCTAGCCCGGTTCAAGGTTTTGATTCTAATATTGTAGGTACTTCCAATTATGAAGACACTGAAGGTTCTGATCTTGTAATCATTACTGCAGGCATGGCTCGTAAGCCTGGTATGAGTCGTGATGATCTAGTGGCTACTAACTCTAAAATTATGAAGAATGTAACACAACAAATTGTGAAGTATTCTCCTGAAACAACAATCTTAGTTCTAACAAACCCAGTTGATGCGATGACATACTCTGTATTCAAAGAGTCTGGCTTTCCTAAACACCGTGTTATCGGACAAAGTGGTGTACTAGATACAGCGCGTTTCCGTACATTCATCTCACAAGAGCTTAACCTTTCCGTAAAAGACATTACTGGTTTTGTGTTAGGTGGTCATGGTGATGATATGGTACCATTAGTTCGATACTCTTACGCAGGTGGTATCCCACTTGAGAAATTAATTTCACCAGAACGTCTTGAAGAGATTGTAGAACGCACACGTAAAGGTGGAGGGGAAATTGTTGGGCTTCTAGGAAATGGAAGTGCATACTATGCTCCCGCAGCTTCGTTAACAGAAATGGCTGAAGCGATTCTTAAAGATCAGCGACGCGTCCTTCCGGCTATTGCTTACTTAGAAGGTGAGTACGGCTATAAGGACATCTACCTTGGTGTTCCAACTATCTTAGGTGGAAATGGAATCGAGCAAGTAATTGAACTTGATTTAACAGAAGATGAAAAAGCTCAATTAGATAAATCAGTAGAATCTGTCAAACATGTAATGAATGTAGTAGAATAAATATAAACATAGAGAAACTCGGTGAAATGCCGAGTTTTTCTATCACCATATAAGAAAACGCTTTCAAATGGAGGTGGCATGTTGTTAGGGAAAAAACGAAAGTTAGGTAAAAAGCTAAAAGATATACAGATTGGAGAAACATTTTCCACAAGTGCTAAAATAGAAGATAAAGATTTACTACTATTTCTTGGCCTAACGGATGATGCAAATCCTTTGTACATCCAACATGATTATGCTTCACAAACTCCTTTCAAGCGACCAATTGTACCTACTGTGATGCTTAATGGTATTGTAACATCTGCTATTTCGATGCACCTTCCCGGTCCGGGATGTCACATTGTTGAGGAGCATTTGTACTATCCGAATCCAGTCCATCATTATGCAGAGTTACAAGTATCATTGGAGGTAACGGAAATGGATTGGGAAAAGCATCTCGTAACTGTAAAGGCAATAGCTTTAGATGAAGAAGGAAATGAAGTTGTAAACGGTACACTGAATGTATGTCCAGCCTATGAGCCAGAATCTATGAATGCCAAATCGTTAGAGAATTTTTACTAGAACAGGTACATTAGTATAAACTATAAGATAAAGATGCCTAATTTGGATAAGTAGTTCAATTTTATTTCGTACAGTAACACGAGTTGTACAAATATATTGAACTATTTTTTTATTGTATAGAGAAATTATAAAATTCAATGCTTGTGTATAACTAAAAAAGTGATGTAGCCACGTCCACCTCCAGCGCCCAGCGATTAGTATGCTTCCCTCGCCTCCGTACGATAAGTTAACATCGAATCACGCATGTTTTTCGTGTTTCTTTTACCTCCTACGGAAAGAAGCTCGATTAAAATCGCTACATCACGTAGCAACATCGAACCAACCTACGTCGTGTAGGCCGCAGTACATACGTTGCTAAACGGGCGCATGCGCTTTTGTTCTATTAATTCACCTCTTTGTAAAGCGAGATAATTTACAAATTAGAACCAACAGATTATTAAATAGAGTATAGTCTTTATTGTTTAGCAAAATCTAGTTACAGAAACTTTGTGTATAATCATAAGAATTTAGTACAATGGGCGATAATGTGTATATAGAGAAAGTTTGGAGAAATCAACGATTATTATTAATCTTTCGAAAATTCTATGTTAATTTTTTGTAAACATACTATGCTTTAAACAGATAGTGCTTTTGAAATTATATACTTCATTGTATGATTAGGGTAGAAACTTGAAACTGAGGTGTTATGTAAGATGGCTCAACATATATTAATCGTGGATGATGAAGAATCCATTGTCACATTATTAAAATACAATATTGAACAAGCTGGCTTTACAACGGAAGTAGCTTATACGGGTAAAGAAGCATTGGAAAAAGCTAATGAACAAACATTTGATCTTATTGTCCTGGACGTCATGCTACCAGAAATGGATGGAATGGAAGTTTGTAAGCAAATGCGACAAAAGCAAGTTCAAACTCCTATTCTTATGTTAACAGCAAAAGATGATGAGTTTGATAAAGTATTAGGACTAGAATTGGGTGCAGATGATTATTTAACAAAACCATTTAGTCCACGAGAAGTGGTGGCAAGAATTAAGGCCATCTTACGTCGAGTCACGTATCATTCAAATAGCACAGAAGAAGAACGGGAATGCTTCAAAATTGCAGATTTGATGGTGTATCCAGAACAATATGAAGCAACTGTAAAAGGGGAAGGGTTGATTCTTACACCTAAGGAGTTTGAATTACTTCTCTATTTAACAAGAAACAAAGGACGCGTATTATCCAGAGATCAACTTTTGAGCGCTGTCTGGAACTATGACTTCGTAGGAGATACTCGTATTGTTGATGTTCATATTAGTCACTTGAGAGAAAAAATAGAACCTGATACGAAGAAGCCTGTATATATAAAAACCATACGTGGATTAGGCTATAAGATGGAGGATCCTTCTAAAGATGCGTAATTATGATTCACGTCCTTTTTTAAGTTATTCCATACTAGCTATTCTTTTGATGCTTAGCTTAGGGCTTGTGCTAGCACAATTAACCAAAAATTTTGTTACAGATATAGTAGAGGAACGAGTGAAAAATGATGCTCATTATTTGGTAGAATATATTGATTCTGCCTCAGAAGTATCACAATTAGTGGATCTAAGCAATCAGTTAGATATAGGAATAGTTTATAAAGAGAGTAATGAAAAGGAATTGGATACAACTGATCAAATCCTTAACCCTACGAATGATGAAAAATCCAGCATTCAAGAATTTATAACAAATTATGATAGTGATGGAGAACCTCTAAATAAAGGTCAAATCCATGGTAATCTATTCTACTATCCTTTCCAAACCAATGAACTTGAGGGAACTTTAATCATGGTAATTAAAGTTACTTCTCTAACAAATATCACAAAGAATATATGGCTAATAATTGGTATAACTGTGCTTATAGGAATTTTAGTGATGGCGACATTAGGTAGAAGTATTTTCGAGAAGTATATTAAACCTATTCGTTCTGCAGCACGTGTAGCTGATGAATTAGCACAAGGGAATTATCGAGCTCGTACTTATGAAGGCAACTATGGAGAAGCTGCACAATTAACGACTTCAATCAATGTTCTTGCTCGGAATCTTCAAGAGATGACCATGATGCAGGAAATGCAGAAGGACCGTCTTGAAGCAGTAATCAATAACATGGGAAATGGGTTAGTGCTAATAGACGAAAAAGGGTATGTTCACCTTGTGAATAAGGCATTTCTTGAAAGCTTTGGTGGAAGTGGTACAGATTACTTAGGTCACTTGTATTACCATGCTATTGAAGAAGAGGAAATTCATAAAGCAGTGAAGGAAGTGTTTATGACAGAAGAAAGAGTACGGTACTCCTTTATTCGTTCCTTACAAATCGAACGAAGATTTCTAGAAGTCTTGGGTGCTCCAATAATAAATGAATCCAATGTTTGGAAAGGTGTTGTATTGGTATTCCATGACATCACAGAGTTGAAAAACCTAGAACAAATGCGTAAAGACTTTGTGGCGAATGTATCTCATGAATTAAAAACGCCTATTACTTCCATTCGTGGTTTTTCTGAAACCTTATTAGATGGAGCTATGCAAGATGATGCACTTCGTGAACAATTTATTAATATTATTTTAAAAGAAAGCCAGCGACTGCAGTCATTGATTCATGACTTACTAGAGCTTTCAAAATTAGAGAAAGAAGAATTTCAACTTAATATAGAAAATGTGTATGTAAAGGGAATGATCCAAGACATTGTTCCGATTGTGGAACACCAGGCTGATGAAAAAGAAGTACATTTGGAACAGCATTTAACAGATGATGTCATGATAGAAGGAGATTCGGCAAGATTAAAGCAAGTTGTGATTAATCTCCTTACTAATGCTATTAATTACACACCAAAACAAGGCGCGGTATCAGTAGCATTAACAACACATGATACAGAAGTGGAAATAACAGTTACAGACAGTGGTGTGGGGATACCAGAAGAAGATATTCCTCGTATATTTGAACGTTTTTATAGAGTGGATAAAGCCAGAAGTCGTAATTCTGGTGGTACCGGTCTTGGGTTAGCTATTGTAAAACATATTGTGGAAGCTCATCATGGGCATATAAAAGTACAAAGTGTTAACCAAGAAGGAACAACATTCCGTATTTTCCTACCTGAAAAATTTACAAAAAATTAATAACTCCTTAATCCTTTATTTAAACTCTATTGATAAAGTAACAATTGAAACCCTTTCATCCAAGGTGTTTTCTTTTTTTGGACGGAAGCCCATCCCGCTTCCGTCTTTTTTATGGTTTTTTTTAAGTAAAGATAATATAACATTAGTACTTACATTTCTAGCTTCAGCGCTTACCCGCTCGAGGTCATAAGTAAATTCTATTCCTGAGTAAGGTATCTAGCGATGTTATTTATGTACATTATAAAATTTTAAGCTTATTAATTAAGCTTATTCTTTTTGGATAAGCTTTTTTGTAGGTGTAGGTGGATAATAATAAAAAATAAAATGTGAAACAAAAGATGTATTATATTCGTAAATAGATTGTAATGATATTGAAACATAAGGGGAGAGAACCTATGACATTAAGGCAAATCTATACTTGGATTGCGATTTCAATTGGTATCGTGGTACTCGCTATAGTGGGGACGACAAGTTGGTACACCGTAGATGAATCTGAACAAGCCGTCATTCTTACATTCGGTGAAGCGGAGGAAAGTATAACGAATCCTGGTTTACACTTTAAAATGCCATGGCCTATACAAGAAAAACAAAAACTTTCCAAAGAGACGTTCAGTTTAAATTTTGGATACAATCAGGGTCAGGAGGATAAAGGGAAAGCAAATCAAGTTCAAATGATTACAGGGGATGAAAATATTGTCTTAGCTGACCTAGTAGTACAATGGAAAATTACTGAACCTGCTCAATACTTATATCAATCTGCTCAACCAGAATTAGTATTAAACAACGCTACTTCTGCTTCATTGCGTCAGATTATTGGTACATCCAAGATTGATGATGCTCTTACATCAGGTAAAGCAGAAATTGAAAATGAAGTGAGAGAGCTACTCGTATCACTTGTAGAAGATTACAATATCGGTATTTCTGTTATTGATGTAAAACTTCAAGAAGTTGATTTACCAAATTCTGAAGTGAGAACAGCTTTTACGAAGGTAACAGATGCAAGAGAAACAATGAACACAAAAATAAATGAAGCCAAAAAGTACAAAAATGAAAAATATGAAGAAGCGTTAGGGGAAAAAGATGCAATCATTTCGCGTGCTGAAGGGGCTAAAGTAGCCAGGATAGAAGAAGCGAAAGGTGATGTAGCTCAATTTGATGCTTTATATACTGAGTATGAAAACTCCCCAACTGTTACAGAAAATCGTCTTGTTATTGAGACGCTTGAGGATGTGTTGCCTCAAGCTAATGTGTATATCATGAACGATGAAAGCAATACAGTTAAATACTTACCAATTGGAAATAGCCAAGTTCAATCAATGCCTCAACAACAAACACAAAAGCAAGAACAGGAAGGGGGTTCTAATAATGAGTGATGAAAATGTAGTAAACGTGGGAAACGGTTCAACAAATGGAAACTATCGAAAGTATATTAAAGCAGGGGTTTCTTTACTTGTACTTATTCTTCTGTTGGCCGTTTTGTTTACGAGTATGATGATTGTAAAAGAAGGAGAGTATAAAGTAGTCCGTCAATTTGGGGAAGTTGTATCTATTAAGGAAGATCCTGGCCTTCACTTTAAGCTACCATTCATACAAACTGCCACTACATTACCAAAAAAGAAACAGGTATATGATGTAGCTCAAAAAGAGATTAATACATTGGATAAAAAACGAATGATTATTGATAACTACGCGGTATGGCAAATAACAGATCCACAGAATATGATTGAAAACGCCAGAACAGTTATTAATGCTGAGGCACGGATGGGCGAGTTTATTTTTTCTGTTATTCGAACTCAACTTGGTCAAATGAATTATGAAGAAATTATAAACGATGAAAAGTCTTCAAGAGGAAATATTAATTTTCGAGTGACAGAGCAGGTAAATGAATTATTGTCACGATACAATTACGGTATTCAAGTAGATGATGTTCGTATTAAACGAACAGATCTACCAGATGAAAACGAGCAGTCTGTTTTCCGTCGTATGATTTCAGAACGTGAAACGAAAGCTCAGGAATATTTGTCAAAAGGGGAAGCGGAAAAGAACCGTATCATTGCCCAAACCGATCGTGAAGTTCAAGAAATGCTAGCAAAAGCTAATAAAGATGCTGCTGAGATTCGTGCACAGGGTGAGCAAGAAGCGGCACAAATCTATAATGAGTCCTTCCAAAAAGATGAAGAATTTTATAGACTGTACCGTACGTTGGAATCTTATAAGAAAACAATTGATGGCGGAACGACAATTATTCTTCCACAAGATTCACCTTATACACAAACATTATCAGGCTATTTAGGACAGTAAAGGTAGGGCGTTTTTTTCTTCTATCACCGAACATGGTAAAATAGGAGAAAATAACGCCTTTTTTTAAAAGTAAAAAAAGCTGTAGCTCGTCTATTTCTAGCTCAAGTGCCTGCGTGTAGTTTGACTGCCCCCTCATCTTTTTGGGGGGGGAGGTCTGATAAACTTGTTACGTTACACGCCAACATTCATTCTATCTGTGTAGTTCATGTTGCAGTAGATACCGGGTGTTCAAAGCTTTTCATTATACTTTTAGAAAAGACAAAACATTTAGATTGAAATTCTAGTCTGAAACGAATACAAAGGAGTGCCTCTAGATGACGAAGAAATTAATACTAATTGATGGAAATAGTATCGCTTATCGTGCTTTTTTTGCTTTACCATTGTTGAATAACGATAAAGGTGTACATACAAATGCGGTTTATGGATTTACCACCATGTTACTGAAAATCTTGGAGGAAGAACAGCCAAGCCATGCTCTTGTGGCATTTGATGCAGGGAAAACAACATTCCGTCACAAAACATATGAAGAATATAAGGGTGGTAGACAGAAAACACCACCTGAGTTGTCTGAGCAATTTCCATTAGTCCGAGAGTTATTGGATGCCTTTCAAATTTCCCACTATGAACTAGACCAATATGAAGCAGATGATATTATCGGCACTCTAGCTAGAAGAGGAGAACAAGATGGGTTTGAAGTAAAAGTGATCAGTGGTGATCGGGATTTATTACAACTCGTATCCGACCACGTTTCTGTTGCGTTAACTAAAAAAGGCATTACGAATGTGGAGACCTATACGCCATCCTTCATGAAAGAAAAAATGGAGATTAATCCTGAACAGATAATTGATTTAAAGGCACTAATGGGTGATAGCTCTGATAATATTCCAGGTGTACCTGGAGTAGGTGAAAAAACAGCTGTTAAATTACTGCACCAATTTGAAACCCTAGATCAAGTATTTGCAAATGTAGAAGAAGTAAGCGGTAAGAAGCTAAAAGAGAAGCTACAGAATCATAAAGATGATGCATTCATGAGTAAGGAGCTCGTTACAATTGATATCCAATCTCCTATAGCGGTGAAGTTAGATGAGATTCAATATAATGGGCACGATTCGACTAAGGTTGCTCACTTTTTCCGTGACCTTGGATTCCATTCACTTCTTGGACGCATTAATGAAGATGAAGAAGGTGCTGAAGAAGTACAAGATGCCCTTCCAAGTATTGATGTAACTATTGTTGACTCAGTTGATGAAACGATATTAGAAGATCACTCTGCCCTCGTTGTAGAGATGTTAGGTGAAAATTACCATACATCACCTGTTGAGGGAATTGGGTTAGTGAATGATTCCGGAACCTACTTCATTCCAACAAATGTAGCGATGGAATCAGAACTTTTTAAGAAATGGGCACAAGATAAAACGAAGAAAAAGTGGGTATTTGACGCTAAGAAGACGTTAGTTTCTCTAAAACGATTTGATATAGATATTGAAGGAATAGAGTTCGACTTGCTGATTGCTTCTTATCTCATCAATCCTTCAGAAAACCATCATGACATCCCATCTATTAGTCATCGTATGGATAAGAAGGGAATTGCGTATGATGAAGAAGTTTATGGAAAAGGTGCCAAGATGAAGGTTCCTGAGCAAGATTCTCTAGCTGATCACGTAGGTCGTAAAACCACTATGCTTTATGAAATGAAGGATTCTGTTGAGGAACGACTCAGAGAAAATAGTCAGTGGGAACTGTATCATGAGTTAGAAATGCCTTTATCTCTCATCCTTGGTGAAATGGAGCATGTAGGTGTAGCTGTGGATGTAGAACAACTTGAAAGTATGGGAAAAGAACTTCAACGCCGTTTATCTGAGATTGAAGAAGAAGTGTATAAGTTGGCTGGTGAAACATTTAACTTAAATTCACCCAAACAGCTAGGACCAATTTTATTTGAGAAGCTGGAACTTCCAGTTATCAAGAAAACGAAAACAGGTTATTCCACCTCTGCTGATATATTAGAGCAATTAGAAGATAAGCATGAAATCATCCCTAAGATATTACTATATAGACAGCTTGGAAAACTTCAGTCCACATACATTGAGGGATTATTAAAAGTAGTAGATGATCAAACGCATAAAATCCATACAAGATTTAATCAGGCTTTAACTCAAACTGGACGCTTAAGCTCAACTGAACCCAATCTTCAAAATATCCCTATTCGTTTAGAAGAAGGACGTAAGATTAGACAAGCATTCATTCCTTCCGAAGAAGGATGGAAGATTTTCTCGGCAGACTACTCTCAAATCGAACTAAGAGTATTAGCTCATATTGCAAATGATGAAAAGCTAATCCAAGCGTTTAATGATAATGAGGACATTCACACAAAAACAGCTATGGATGTTTTCCATGTAAGCAAAGACGAGGTTACGGATCAAATGAGAAGACAAGCGAAAGCCGTAAACTTTGGTATTGTCTATGGAATAAGTGATTATGGTTTGTCGCAAAGCTTAGGGATAACCCGAAAAGAAGCAAAAAAATTTATAGACCGCTACTTGGAAAGTTATCCAGGCGTAAAAGAGTACATGGATGACGTGGTTCAAGAAGCAAAACAACAAGGCTATGTGACAACGTTAATGATGCGCCGTAGGTATTTACCTGATCTTACAAGTCGTAATTTCAATCGTAGAAGCGCTGCTGAACGTACAGCAATGAATACACCAATTCAAGGAACTGCTGCTGATATTATCAAACAAGCTATGATTGATTTGTACCATAAATTAGCAGATGAAAGGTTGGAAGCGCGCATCCTTCTCCAAGTACATGACGAATTAATTATAGAAGCTCCAGAGCATGAGCTTGAAACATTAAAAGAACTAGTCACCAAGGTTATGGAAGAAACCTTTTCATTACATGTGCCATTAAAAGTAGATCATGCTTACGGTGACACATGGTACGATGCAAAATAAGGAGCGAACAAGTACATGCCAGAATTGCCAGAAGTGGAAACAATCAAGAAGACACTAGAGCACATGGTCATTGGGGAAACCATTAAGAATGTTATCATTTATTGGCCGAAGATGATCAAACAACCTGATGATAGTGAAGAATTTACCAATCTGGTAAAAGGACAAAAGATAAATCGTTTAGAACGCAGAGGTAAATTTCTACTATTTTATTTGGATACACATGTTTTGATATCCCATCTTAGAATGGAGGGGAAATATGGCGTTTTCAGTACGGAAACCCCTCTTGCAAAACACACGCATGTTCGAATCCTATTCGAAGGTGGGCAAGAGCTTCGTTATCAAGATGTACGAAAGTTTGGGACGATTCATCTATATAATATGGGGGAGGAATTTAATGTACCACCATTAGAACAACTAGGACCGGAGCCATTTGAAGACTCCTTCAGTGTTCCATACCTTCATAACAAATTGAAAAGGACCAATCGCCATATAAAAACAGTTTTACTAGATCAAACTATTCTAGCTGGGTTGGGGAATATATACGTAGATGAAGCATTGTTTAAAGCAGCTATTCATCCATTGCGCATCGCTTCGAGTATTACGGAAGACGAAGTACGTTCCTTACATCGTTCCATTCAGGAAACGCTTCGGGAAGCGGTTGCTCAAGGTGGGACAACGATACGATCTTATGTGAATACTCAAGGACAAATAGGAATGTTTCAGCAACAATTAAACGTCTATGGACGCGAAGAAGAAAACTGCAACGTGTGCTCTACCCCTATTACCAAACTAAAAGTAGGCGGAAGAGGAACTCATGTGTGTTTAACCTGTCAGAAAGAGAAAAGATAGTTCAAATTCAGAAGCATCTTAACGTAAATCAATTTATTCAACATGTGGTCAAGGCACAGTGAATTAACTCCTCCCATATACTATTTTAGATTATAGGTGGAAGGAGCCAGCATATGCCTGACATCATGACGTTATTCCTTCTTGCATTTGCAGTGAGCTTAGACAGCTTTACAGTTGGTTTTACTTATGGAATGAGAAAAGTAGGGTTATCGTATCGAGTGATTTTTATCATTGCAGGAGTGTCTGCTTTAACGTTTTTTGTTGCGATGTTAATCGGTAAGACCATAGCTGTTTTCTTGTCCCCTCACTTAACAGAAGTGATAGGAGGAAGCATTTTAATTCTTATTGGATTTTGGGTGATTTACCAGTTCTTTAAAAGCAACAAAACCACCCAATCAAATGAACAGCTAACACCTTATATATTTAAACTAGAGATAAAATCACTAGGAATTGTTATTCAAATCTTGAAAAAACCAATGAGTGCTGACATTGACCGATCTGGTTCTATTAATGGAATCGAGGCTTTATTACTTGGTATCGCTCTTTCACTTGATGCATTTGGAGCAGGTATCGGGGCTGCCATGTTTGGATTTACTCCTTTTCACACGGCGCTTATTATTGCATTTATGAGCAGTTTCTTCTTATGGGTTGGCTTGAAAAGTGGTTACTGGCTATCCTATTGGCGTTGGTTAGATCGACTTTCATTTTTACCAGGTGTACTCTTAATTGTATTAGGTGTTATGAAAATGACATAATTGGAGGCTTTATGTAATGACTGTAGTAATTGGTTTAACAGGAAGCATAGCAAGCGGTAAAAGTACCGTTTCCTTAATGTTTGATGAATTTAATATTCCAGTAGTTGATGCAGATAAACTTTCTCGGAAGGTTGTAGAGCCTGGTAAAAAAGCTTATAACGATATTGTAGAAGAATTTGGTCATGATATTTTGAGAGACGACCAAACGATTGACCGTAAAGCATTAGGAACAATCGTATTTAATGATGAAGAAAAAAGGAAAAAACTTAATTCATTTGTTCACCCAGCTGTACGAGAAGAAATGTTACAGGAACGGGATTATTATGTAGCAGAGGGGTTCAAAGCTGTAGTTCTAGATATCCCATTGTTATTTGAGAGTGATTTGGCTCATTTTGTAGATAAAGTAGTGGTAGTATATGTTGATGAAGAAACACAGTTGAAGAGACTGATGGAAAGAGATGATAGTTCTAGAGAGGAATCATTAAGCAGAATTAACTCCCAAATGCCTGTATCCGAAAAAGCAAACAAAGCAGATGAGGTAGTTGATAACTCTGGTAGTAAATACGAATCTTACAAACAATTAGAGGCAATTCTTCATCGATGGGAGATTATATAGTTGCCCCCAAGCCCGTGAACATTCGTTCACGGGCTTTTTTTACAAGTGAAGAAAGAAGTTTTTGGCTCTTGCATAGGAAAGAAAAGCTATTCAACAAAAGAGGCATAATCTTGAAGACTTGGATTCGAGATAGTTTGGGGGAGTGGGATGTTTCCGTAGGTTTAGTTAGAATAAAGGTGGCCGTGGAACAACTCGCGTCCTGCCAGCGAGCTGGCGATCTACCTTCGGGGAAAAACCCCCTCAGGGGGGCTTGCCTACCCCTTTCTCCGTCGGGAGTCTCCTTGTTCCATGGCCACCTGCTGCGATGTTGGGAGAAACGGAAACATTGCGAACTTAGAGAGGTTGAGGTATTTGAATATCTTCTGACGGTCCACACCCTAGTAAGTTCTAGTATAACAATTGGTTCATAACAAAAAATTCTGTGGCAAGAAAGCTAATGGACAGTAGTTCGCTGTTTGTAAAAAATAAAGTTTTATTTGTCCTTAAGATCCACCCAGACATACAACATTTGGCCTCGGGTCCGATAGCCATTACCAGGTTGGGGTGAAGGGGAACTGCGAGACTCCCGCGGTAGAAGGAGGTTGGTGAGACCGTGAGACCCCGGAGGGAGCAAAGCGACTGAAAAGGCTCACCAGCTCGTCCGCAGGAAAGCGAGTTGCTTCACCGTAACCCTCTTCCACTTTTCAAGTATCGGACCCATCACCTTTTGAATATATCTCGAATCCAAGTCTTCAAGATAATGGGGCTTATATGGATGGTAACTGCATTATGTAAAACCCAAAAAGTAATGAGAGCATAACCTTACTTGTCTAGTAAGTAACTAGTGTGCTTCTATCGTCTTCGATATCTATGACAGACTTACGTTGTGTAGATAGGTGTCTTGGAAGCAATATCTGATATACGTTATGTACGTCGATTTTACAGGTCTCTAATGGGGGACATATGTTTCTCTTTATTTTCTAGCGTCCATTTTTTTATATTTTAACACCCAACAAAGGCTAAATGTGTTATACTATTCATACATAAATGCATTTAGTATATCACATATATGGAGAGGGGTAGTTGTTATGAAGTCACGTGTTGCAATTAATGGTTTTGGTCGTATTGGCAGAATGGCATTCCGTCAGGCCGTACTGGATGAAAATCTTGAGGTGGTAGCGGTTAATGCAAGTTACCCTCCTGAAACGTTAGCCCACCTTTTAACATATGATAGTGTTCATGGTCGTTTTCAAGCAGATGTGAAAGCGCTTCAAGATGGTCTTGAGATAAATGGTAAGAAGATTCATTTGTTCTCTTCTCGAGATCCTAAAGAATTACCTTGGAAAGAACACAATATTGATATTGTTATAGAAGCTACCGGTAAGTTTAAAACAAAAGAAACAGCAGGAGCCCACATTGAAGCAGGAGCTAAGAAAGTAGTCATTACTGCACCTGGAAAAGAAGTAGATGCCACGATTGTTATGGGTGTAAATGAGAGCGTTTACAATCACCAGCAGCATGATGTTATTTCCAATGCATCCTGTACGACCAACTGTTTAGCTCCAGTGGTGAAAGTGTTAGATGAGCAATTTGGTATTGAGAATGGATTGATGACGACGGTTCATGCATTCACAAATGACCAAAAAAATCTAGATAACCCACATAAAGACCTTCGGAGAGCTAGGGGTTGTACACAGTCTATCATCCCGACATCTACAGGTGCAGCAAAAGCACTCGGTCAAGTTCTTCCTCAATTAGATGGTAAATTGCATGGGATGGCTTTACGAGTACCGACCCCAAATGTTTCACTAGTTGATTTAGTTGTTGATTTGAAACAGGATGTTACTGTTGATCAAATAAATAATATATTCCGTCATGCAGCGAAAAATGAGCTAAATGGAATTCTATCTTACTCAGAGGAGCCATTAGTATCAGTTGATTACACAACCACAGAGTACTCATCCATTGTTGATGGTTTATCTACACTTGTGATGGAAGATAGAAAAGTAAAAGTTTTAGCTTGGTATGACAATGAATGGGGCTATTCAAAACGAGTTATTGATCTAGTGAATTTTGTAGGTAGTTATTTGAGAAAAGAACAAGAAGTTCAGGTATCATAAATGTCTATCATTGGAATCCCCCTCTTTCTCATTTATAATGGGAAAGGAAATACCACTTCCACTGGTAAGAGTCTGTTAACCAATTTCAAAAAATCTTTATAGAACTATATTGCAAATTTTAGGGAAACGATATATACTAACTTTTGAGCTTCTGAAAATACTAATAAAAAGATGACTGCTTAAAGGGTTAGGACCTCATCGGACTAACTTTCCCCCGTGGTAGTGCATTAGCTAGATGTATAGAAGTAAACTTATGTGGTTAAAGGGGGACTCCCAATGGATACAATGGGTAGACATGTAATTGCAGAACTTTGGGATTGTAACATTGATAAGTTAAATGATATGAATTTAATTGAACAAATTTTTGTTGATGCAGCGTTAAAATCAGGTGCAGAAGTACGTGAAGTAGCCTTTCATAAATTTGCTCCTCATGGAGTGAGCGGGGTTGTCATTATCTCAGAATCACATCTTACGATTCATAGCTTCCCAGAACACGGGTATGCGAGTATTGATGTGTACACATGTGGTAATCGAATTGATCCAAATGTAGCTGCACAATATATAGCAGACGCTCTTGAATCAAAAACGAAAGAAACGGTAGAAGTTCCACGTGGTATGGGACCTGTCGAAGTGAAAAAATTTAATGTCCTATAATATAAAAAGAGGTGTACAATGTGCATCTCTTTTCTTATTAGCTAGGAAAAAAAGTTGACTTTTGTAGTTATAGAGGTTTAAAACCCGCTCTATAGTACAAATTCCTCCGTCGTGATGCTATATTCCTACCTTCCAATCTCCTGACTAGATTACCCTCAAAATAAATCTCAGCTTCAAGAATTTTGGTGAATTTGTCAAATCACCTCGAGTAATGTATTTAACCTTATAGAATTTTTGATATAATAGATTAGAGGTGTACAAGATATATGAAATTAAAACAAATTTTTTCCACATATTTTACGAATCATGCCGAAACAGAAGAAAATCACTATAACGAGTCATTACGTACCCATTATTTTAAAACAACAAAGGATAAAGCCATCAACATTTTGCACGATATGTATTCGAAATCATCATCTTTTGAAGTGAGATCAGTTTCTGAAGAGCGTGGCGAGTTAAGTGTTCAATTAAAAAAACAAAAGAAAGCATTTATCGTTATCAGTGTCATTATGGTCAAGCCTTATCATACTGCAATTGATTTTTCCGTTACATCGGAAACGACATTACCATTTGATCTTGGTTATAGCCATAAAATAATACGCCAACAATACGATATGCTCAAGAAAGAGCTAACTTTTATAGAAACATCAATGGCTCATAAATTAAATGTGTAGATAAGGCAAACCAGATTTGGAGTTGATATGGAGTGAAGTGCCCCAATTGTAGCTACAAAAGTACAAAAGTATTAGACTCAAGGCCAGTAGAGGAAGGAAAATCTATAAGGCGGAGAAGAGAATGCGAACAATGTGAGTTTCGGTTCACCACTTTTGAGCGCATTGAGGAAGTTCCTCTTATCATAGTGAAAAAAGAAGGAACACGAGAAGAATTCAGTCGCGAAAAGCTCATGCGTGGTTTAATCCGTGCGTGCGAAAAAAGGCCAGTTGCTGTAGAAGAATTAGAAAATATTTCAGGTGATATTGAACGGGAATTAAGAAACCGTGGTGTTTCGGAAGTGCAGAGTAAGGAAATAGGAGAGATGGTAATGGATCGGCTGGCTACAATTGACGAGGTAGCTTATGTTCGATTTGCATCCGTATATAGACAATTTAAAGATATTAATGTCTTCTTAGATGAATTAAAAGATTTAATCAAACATGATTCTGAAGGGTAAATGTTTAGGGCCTTGGTGGCTCTTTTCTTTTTTCTACCCCCCTATTACAACAAGCATTTCACTGAATACTTACCGGCATGGACATCGATGAGAAGGGGAGATCAGGTATGAAGGAAACAAATATTGGAAAGTTGTTGCCGGTAGATGGCTTCAAATTACAAGTACCACACAATATTGCTATAAACATGTCTACCTCTTTAACCCATTTATATCAACCCTTAATTGGTTTGGCTGCAATTTCTTTATACCAAACCCTTCTTTCAGAATATGAGGTTCAAAAACAAGACGACCACCCCAGAACGCATCACTTGTTGATGAATTATCTCCATCTACCATTAGATCAAATATATGAAGCTAGAAAGCGTTTAGAAGCGATTGGACTTATACGTTCTTTCCTCTCAGAGGGAGAGCAACAGAATGTATATACGTATGTTTTACTTAGACCATTTACACCAAATGAATTCTTTGAAGATGATATGTTATCCCTGTTATTGTATCATCATATTGGACAGGAAAAATTTCAGAGGTTACAACATTCATTATATTCTAAACCAATAGTGGAAGAACATTCTACTGAAGTTACGTCTTCTTTTGAAGAAATCTTCTCAATGCGAGAATTGCCGAATGATGTCCCATCAAATCCAGAATCTAACGAAACGACAAAAAACATAATCATGTCGACAACTGGCGCAAATGTACAAGAATCCAGTATAGACTTTGATTGGTTAAAAAAAACGTTTCATGAACGAATGCTTCCAGTTAACGTAATTTTCACTGAAAAGAATAAAAAAGTAATGAATCAATTAGCCTTATTATATAACTTGGCTAATTATGAAATGGAAAAAGCAATTCAATGGGCTCTGTCAGATTCAAATGAGTTACATGTTTCTGAATTAAAGGAAGCCTGTCATGATTTATATCAATCAAAGCATCAAAAAGGTCACGGGAATATTAGGTTAACGGAACACAGAGAAAAAGTTGCTTCTGATGAAGGGGCTTCCAAGCAATCTGACGAAGACCAACAACCTCAAGATAAAGAAGAAGCATTGATTAATCAATTAGAACATATTTCTCCTAGGCAATTGTTAACTGACTTATCTAATGGTGCTGAACCAACAGAAAAAGAACTTAAAATTGTTCGTGATATAATGACTTCACAAGGGTTACCTGCAGGAGTTATGAATGTACTCATTTATTATGTGTTATTGAAAACAGATATGAAGCTTTCTAAGCCATATATGGAAACTATTGCAGGGCATTGGGCAAGACTGAATGTAAAAACAGTACGTCAAGCTATGGACACTGCTAAATCAGAGAATCAAAAATACCAGCAATTGGCTACAAAAGGGAAAAATCGAAGACAAAAGCAAGAAGTTTTGCCTGATTGGTTTAAAGAACAGCAAAAAGAAAAAGAAGCACAATCTAAAACAAAAGGTTCAGAAAAGGCTAGTAAATCTCAACAAGAAATTGAGAAGGAAAAAAAGGAATTAGCTGATGCCTTGAAGAAAATGGATGATGAATAGATATCGTGAATAAATTGATTTAAGGATGAGTGACATGGAACCAATCCAAACAGCTTTGAAAAAATGGATGAGAGAGAGTAAAAACTTTCAAGAGCATTATCAAAATATGCGACAAGCTATTTTGCATGATCAAGACATTCAGAAAGTTTTACAACAAAATTCTCATTTGACTGATGAAGATGTTGAACGACATTTAATGAAATTTTATGAATATCAGTCCCAATCTAAATCCTGTGAGGGATGTCCTTCTCTAGAGGAATGTCAAAACCTTGTACCAGGCTATTCACCTAGCCTTCATGTAGCAGGGAAGGATGTTCGCTTAACTTATGAAATGTGCCCAACCAAGCGCCAATACCAAGAACAGTCAGAAAAGCGTTCTTTTATAAGTAGTCTTTACATGCCAAAGGATATTTTAGAAGCTCGCTTTAAGGATTTAGATCCCGATGATCGCTATGAGGCAATAAGACTTGCAGTTAATTATACTGAGAATGTAGAGACCGAAAAAGCTCAAAAGGGCCTTTATTTCCATGGACGTTTTGGAGTTGGAAAAACACATATCTTAGGAGCTATTGCAAATAAACTTGCAAACAAGCGGATTTCCTCTTATATGATTTACATGCCTGAACTAGTAAGGGAAATGAAGTCCTCACTCCAGGATAATTCATTAAACGAAAAAATAGAAAGATTCAAAACAGCTCAAGTCCTTATGTTGGATGATATAGGGGCAGAATCTATGTCATCTTGGTTCCGTGACGAAGTTTTGGGCTCCATTCTTCAATATCGAATGATGGAACGTTTACCTGTATTCTTTACGTCTAACTATTCTTTAGAGGATTTAGAGAAGCACTTAATGACAAATAACCGTGGTGAAATTGACCAACTAAAAGCAGGTAGAATTATCGAACGAATCAAGGCCGTAAGTACACCAGTTGAAGTAATTGGACAAAATCGAAGGCAATAATCAAAAACATTCATCTTAAAACAACCTTTTGCAGGTTGTTTTTTTATTCTTGTTGAAAAACACACATTTTTTCCTTTCTTGTCCCATATAATGTAACAGTTTCGGGGGAAGGGGGGAACAGTTTGAAAGAAGTCTGCTTTGAGTATAAACAGGAAGCTTTATCATTTTGTGAAAGTATCCTCGATGTACAGGAGGATATTACGATTCAATGGAACCATCAAAGAAAATCGGGTTATATTGTCAACATAGAGAGTGGCAATACATCAGCCATATCGGTTAACAAATGGCTTGTTCACGGGTTGATCCATGTATTCACCCTACATAGAGAACAGTCCTGGATACAAGATATTATTCGTAATTGTTATTATTATAATGATGAAGATGAGGTAGCCCATATTTTTGAATTATGTCAATCTTTCTTAGAAGACAATACAGAGCAACGGATGGTTCCATTGCATGGACTTAGCCATGGACAGCATACAAAATTACTATATCGTGTGTTTGAGAACGCCTTAAATGAAGGAGATAATTTACACTTTGATTCAGTTGTAACCTTTCGATTTCAATACTACAGGGAAGAGTTAATTGATTTTGTTGGCTATGCGATTGATGAATATAAGCGAGAAGAGGAGTACCAAACGTATGTTCAGCAACTTAGAGAATATGTAGGGACTAAGCAATCAAAAATCGACCATCTTATTATCGTGCAGAAGAATGCATCGTTTCTTTTCTTCAATTCATCAGGAAAGCCAATTTCGAATGCCATTATTAAAAACCTCGCGCAACAAGAGCCATTATATTTGTTTGGACTCGGAAGAGAGGAACTTAATTTGACGCCAATCATGGCTCTAGCACCACAACAGATATCTTTTTATGGGGATGATGTAACGGATCCTAAAACACTTACGGTGATGAATGTGTTTCAAGAACGTATGGATATGTATCCATTGAATAAATTTCCCTTTAAAAGATTGTCTTCTTCATAATTCCATATAGCTATCTTGCATAGAAAAAAATATGAATCAAAAAATAGGCTTGCTTTCCAGAATAATTCCACATATAATAAAAAACATAAACTAATTAAACAACCATTCCTTGATATAAAAAAGTTTTGATGAGGATACGAACAACGTGTTCCGACTTAACAGAGAGGGAAGTCATCGGCTGTGAGCTTCCTAAGTACGGCATATTGTTTACCACCTCTGAACTCTAGTCGCGAAATGTAGTAGTGATTAGCGATTTGTCCACGTTACGGATGTACTAATGAAGCCACATTAAGATGTGGAAATTAGGGTGGAACCACGGGTATAACGCTCGTCCCTTCGCTATCGTGCAAGGGATGGGCGTTTTTTAGTGTTTTAAAATAGTAACACATTAAAGGAGTGACAGACATGTCGGAAGCAATTCAACTTACTTTTCCAGATGGCGCAGTCAAGGAGTTCCCACAAGATACGACGACAGAAGATGTAGCTGCTTCCATTAGCCCTGGGTTAAAAAAGCAAGCTGTTGCAGGGAAGCATAATGGCCAGCTTTTGGACTTGCGTCGTGTATTACCTGGGGATGGTTCAATCGAAATCGTTACATTACGTGACGAAGAAGGGATTGAAGTGTTACGCCACTCCACTGCTCACTTAATGGCTCAAGCTGTTAAACGTTTGTATGGAAATGTGAACCTAGGTGTAGGTCCTGTTATAGAAAATGGCTTTTATTATGATATGGACTTAAACGAATCGATTACTGCAGAGGATCTTCCAAAGATTGAGAAAGAAATGCAGAAAATCGTAAGCGAAAACCTTGAAGTGGAACGCTTAGAGGTCAGTCGTGAAAAAGCGAAAGAAATGTACGAAGAAATTGGCGATAATCTTAAATTGGAACTGCTAGAAGATATCCCAGAAGGTGAACAAGTAACGATTTACAAGCAGGGTGAGTTCTTTGATCTCTGTCGTGGACCTCACGTCCCTTCTACAGGGAAAATAAAAGTATTTAATTTATTGAGTGTCTCTGGTGCATACTGGCGTGGAGATAGTGATAATAAAATGCTACAACGTATTTATGGTACAGCTTTTGAAAAGAAAGATCACTTAAAAGAGTATCTTCATATGCTTGAAGAAGCTAAAGAGCGCGATCACCGTAAGTTAGGTAAAGAACTAGACATCTTTACTGTTTCTCAGAAAGTTGGTCAAGGTTTACCTCTTTGGCTTCCTAAAGGTGCTACCATCCGTCGCACTATCGAACGGTATATCGTTGACTTAGAAGAACGTCTAGGTTATGACCACGTGTACACACCTGTTCTTGGCTCTGTAGACTTGTATAAAACAAGCGGACACTGGGATCACTATCAAGAGGATATGTTCCCGACTATGGAAATGGATAACGAGGACCTTGTGCTTCGCCCTATGAACTGTCCACACCATATGATGATTTATAAGAGTCAGTTCCATAGTTATCGTAATTTACCAGTACGAATAGCTGAGCTAGGTACAATGCATCGGTATGAAATGTCAGGCGCATTAGCAGGACTACAGCGTGTTCGTGCAATGACTCTGAATGATGCTCACATTTTCGCTCGACCTGATCAGCTAAAAGAAGAGTTCATTCGCGTTGTTCGTATGATTCAGGAAGTATATAAAGACTTTGGTTTAAATGAGTACTACTTCCGTCTTTCTTATCGTGATAAAGAAGATAAAGAAAAATATGTAGACAACGATGAAATGTGGGATAAGGCACAATCTCTTCTTAAAGAAACAATGGAAGACTTGAAACTTGATTACGTAGAGGCAGAAGGGGAAGCTGCATTCTACGGTCCGAAATTGGATGTTCAAGTAAAAACAGCATTAGGAAAAGATGAAACATTATCTACTGTACAACTCGATTTCCATTTACCAGAACGTTTTGATTTAACCTATGTTGGTGAAGATGGTAACCACCATCGTCCTGTTGTAATACACCGTGGAGTTGTATCTACTATGGAACGTTTTGTAGCCTTCTTAATTGAAGAATATAAAGGAGCTTTCCCAACATGGTTAGCACCCGTGCAAGCGAAAATCATTCCAGTTTCAGCAGATGCTCACCTAGAGTATGCAAAAAAGGTAGAAGATGAGCTTCGATTTGGTGGAGTAAGAGTGGAAGTTGATGAACGGGATGAGAAGATCGGCTACAAGATCCGTGAAGCTCAAATGCAAAAAGTTCCATTCCAACTTGTTGTAGGGGATAATGAAAAAGGGGAAAACGGAGTAAATGTTCGTCGGTATGGTGAACAAGACTCAGAAACAAAACCTCTTGCAGATTTCGTAGATCAAATCAAACAAGAAATCCAAGGCAAATCCTAAAACTTACAAAGTCTCTTTCTTACTTTATAGTGAGGGAGAGACTTTTTTAATGTATCTTACTACGGTTTTAATGGAGGTTTACCTAACCCCATTGCGTTAGGTAACAACTTCCATAGCCTATATGTTGCTCCCAAGTAACCAGCGTTTTTAAAATTTGCAAGTGACTGTTGCATTAACTACGTAAATCTTGTATTCTTAATAGGGATATACACATTCGCACGAAGCAAACGAAAATAGATTTGCTAGTTGACACTTCGTGAAAAACATGCTAACCTTGTGAAAGTGAAATCAAATAACTGTCTGAGACAAGTAGAAGCACCCGCTTCTCACCTGATTGACGTTCTTTTTAGAAGAGCAGTTGACGGGTAACATTTTCTGAACGTAAGGGAAACGTGTGGGTGCAGTGTGTACCGACACTTTTTTAATGTCTTTAAATCCAGCATGATGAAATAGAGCTTGTCGAAGATGACACTATTATTTTTTAACTATACCTTGGAGGTGGCTGGTTATTAGCAAAGAAATGATTGTCAATGAAAAAATCCGTGCTCGCGAAGTACGTCTCATTGATTCAAATGGAGACCAATTGGGTGTTAAATCCAAGAATGAAGCATTAGATATCGCTGCAAATGCAAATCTAGATCTTGTAATGGTTGCTCCGAATTCAAAACCGCCTGTATGTCGTATCATGGACTACGGTAAGTATAAATTCGAGCAACAGAAAAAAGAAAAAGAACAGCGTAAGAACCAAAAAATTATTAACATCAAAGAAGTACGTCTTAGCCCAGGAATTGAGGAGCATGACTTTAATACAAAGCTTCGTAATGCACGTAAATTCCTTTCTAAAGGCGATAAGGTGAAGGCAACGATTCGTTTCCGCGGTCGTGCTATCACTCACAAAGAACTAGGCCAAGAGGTTCTAGATCGTATGGCAGAAGAATGTAAAGATCTTTCCACTATCGAAACGAAACCGAAAATGGAAGGTCGTAATATGTTTATGATGCTTGCTCCAGTTAATGAAAAAGAATAAGTAACTAACTAGGAAGAAGCCAGATAATGCTTAAAGGAGGAACTACTCATGCCAAAAATGAAAACTCATAAAGGTTCACAGAAACGTTTTTCAAAAACAGGTAGTGGCAAGGTGAAACGTTCCCACGCGTTCACAAGCCACTTATTCGCAAATAAGTCTCAAAAGCAAAAACGTAAACTACGTCAATCTACAATTGTAGATCGTAGCGACTATAAGCGTATTAAGGATATGCTTCCGAAAAAATAATGAAATTACATTCTAACGAGATTACTCGAAATTGATATAACAGGAGGGAACTACTATGGCACGCGTAAAAGGTGGAACAGTAACACGTCAACGTCGTAAAAAAGTCTTAAAACTTGCCAAAGGGTATTATGGTTCAAAACATGCTTTATTTAAGCAAGCAAAACAACAAGTAATGAAATCAGGTCAGTATGCTTATCGTGACCGTCGTCAGAGAAAACGTGATTTCCGTAAACTATGGATTGCACGTATCAACGCAGCAGCTCGTATGAACGACATTTCTTACAGCCGTCTAATGCACGGTCTTAAGCAAGCTGGTATCGAAGTGAACCGTAAAATGCTAGCTGACTTAGCTGTAACAGATGAAAAAGGTTTCGCTAACCTAGTAGATCAAGCTAAAACAGCACTTAAGTAAGTTCGACCAAAAAGCCATTCCAGATTGGAATGGCTTTTTTATGTTTACATATTTTCTGTAATATTGGTATGAGAGCTATTCTTTTATAGCCCCATTATAATTACGTAAAGATGGGGCGGGAAATTGGGGCGGTCGCTCCTATTTTTCAAAAATAGCTCCAGTTTTTCGATTCTTGCTCCGAAAGCAGGGAACTTTTCATATAACAAAAAGATTAAGGAGTTACAGAAATTATGATAACTTGGATGATTCTCATTTATGCCATCATAGTAAGTGGGATAGGATTTATATTAATGGGCGTGGATAAAAAACGTGCCCGTAGTAACCACTGGCGCATACAGGAAAGTACGTTTTGGAAGGTAGCGTGGTTAGGAGGAGCAACAGGTAACTGGCTAGGAATGAGTGTGTTTCGTCATAAAACCAAGCATAAATCTTTTGTGATTGGCACCCCTGCTATCATAATTGTACATCTAGTACTGTTTATTGTCATAAAGGCTCGTCTCCTGTCATAAGCTTAAAATAGACCGCTAATGTCTGGAGAGGGGGACTAGACGTTGCAACACCTTGGAGCATTTGTAATGACCATCGTAGAAGCAAGTGGCTTATTTGCTCCATTACTATTCATCAGTTTCCATTTGTTGCGGCCATTATTTTTTTTACCTGTTGCGTTCATATGTGTTTCCGGTGGGGTGCTATTTGGAGCAATAACGGGTTCAGTATACTCCATTGTTGGTGTAACCCTTTCTAGTCTGTTGTTTTATAAACTAAGTGAGTGGATGCCTAAAACCTTAAAAAAACTAGTTGTGTTAAAGAAGAAATTCTTTGGGAAGCATTCATCATTCTCAACAGGCCAGATTGCATTACTACGACTAGTGCCATTTATACACTTTCACCTAATCTCGTTATGCATTATCGAAATGTCAGGTACCTTTAAAGAATACATGAAAACGTCTTTTTACTCTAATATTCCTTTAGCTGTAGTTTATACATCAATCGGTCAATGGATATCAAGTTTATCCCCCTTCTTGATGGGGGCTATTCTGTTATTGTTGCTACCATTATTTTATCTTTTAAGGCGCAAAGAAGTGAGTATAAAATGGCATGACTTTTTTGCCGCAGAAGGAGCTAAATAACAGAAAAGAAGCACAGAGGTTGGTGGGAAACCTTCTGGGCTTCTTTTCTGTTAGGTACTATTCTTGTCATCTAGGTAAAGAGAATGCAAACATTACTGTGTATCGTTATGTTGTTTCGTTAATAATAATTGGTCAATTGGGTTTTTCCATTCAATCTTTGCGTAAGGATATTGAATCAGTATTTCTTCTTCAATAAAATAAAGGTCTCCACGCTCAAACCCTCTTAACTGATTAGGTTGCTTTGCCCAAACGGATATAGAAACGACCTCAAATGAATGCTCTGTGGTTCCTAAATATTTTTCTCCTTCGAATAAAACCCCTTTATAGGTAATTAAAAAATTTCTCTTAACATTGTCAGGGTCATCATAAAAGTAAAACTGCTTCTTCTCTTGTGCAAGCTCAAGTTTACGCTTAGGATTTATGAGATATTTATAAGCTGTATAGATTAATACAAGTATCGCAGCGAAAATGAGCATACGAAATAAAATAATAATCACTGCTATCGACTCCCTTGAAGGTCTTCTATAATAGTATGTACGATTGAAACGAAAAAACGTTTCACCTTTATCATACCAAACCAGACTATAATAAGAAAAAAACATTTGGTACACTTTACTTAGTCGTACATCAAAGGAAAGACAAGCGATTAAAATATAGATAGCTTGTTAAATAGAAGGAGTAAAAAGATGAATTGGAATGAACTATTTCAGATGCAGCAACAATTAGATCAACGTATAGAAGCTGAGCATGGCTTAGAAGACGCGGATTTGTTTTCTAAAAAAGTGCTAGCTTTATTGGTAGAGCTTGGTGAACTGGCAAATGAAACAAGGTGTTTTAAATTTTGGAGCCTTAAGCCTCCAAAGGAGCAGCAAGTTATTTTAGAAGAATATGTTGATGGATTGCATTTCATAATGTCATTAGGATTAGAAAAAACACTATACTATCAAGGGGCATTAGACGCTCAAAACGGCCCATCAAATACAACAGAGCAATTTCAAAAAGTCTTCTCAGGTGTTCACTTGTTCCAAGAATCACCCACTCAAGCTCATTATGAACAGTTGTTCACAGCATTTTTACGACTCGGTATTACACTAGGGTTCTCAGAAGTGGAGATTCAAGAAGCATATTATAAAAAGAATGAAGTGAACCACCAGCGCCAAGAAGAAGGTTATTAGTATTATTTTTGTTTCTAAAAGTAAAAAACGATATAATAAAATATAGTATGAAAGTATTAAGGAGGAATGAAGATATGACTAAGTGGGATGAAACCCTATCTATGCTAAAAGATTTAACAGATGCAAAAGGCATTCCAGGTAATGAAAAAGAAGCACGAGACGTAATGAAAAAATACATAACTCCATTTGCGGATGAAGTGTACACGGATAACCTTGGAAGCTTGATTGCCAAGAAAGTAGGAAAAGAAAATGGTCCGAAAGTATTAGTGGCGGGTCACCTCGATGAAGTAGGGTTCATGGTTACTCGTATTGACGATAATGGCTTTGTTTACTTTCAAACAGTAGGTGGATGGTGGAGTCAGGTTATGCTAGCGCAGCGTGTAACCTTAATGACTCGCAAAGGGAACTTAACAGGTGTGATTGGTTCAAAACCACCGCATATTCTCCCTGCAGAGCAGCGTAAGAAACCAGTTGAAATAAAAGATATGTTTATTGACATTGGTGCTTCATCTCGTGAAGAAGCTCAGGAGTTTGGTGTGCGACCTGGTGATTCCGTTGTTCCATATTTTGAATTCACACAAATGCCTAATGAAAAAATGCTTCTTGCAAAGGCATGGGATAACCGTATAGGTTGTGCCATTGCAATCGAAGTGTTGCGTAGATTGAAGTCAGAAGCTCATCCTAACGTTGTTTATGGAGTAGGTACAGTTCAAGAAGAAGTAGGTACTAGAGGTGCAAAGACGTCTACAAATGCGATTAAACCCGATATTGGCTTTGCGGTAGATGTAGGTATTGCTGGTGATACTCCAGGCATTACAGATAAAGAAGCAGCTAGTAAGATGGGTGAGGGACCACAAATTATTCTTTATGATGCTTCTTTAATCTCTCATAAAGGACTTCGCGACTATGTAATTGATACAGCTGATGAGAAAGACATTCCTTATCAATACGACGTTTTAGCAGGAGGGGCGACTGATGGTGGTTCTATCCACGTTACAGCTGACGGGGTACCAGCTTTAGCAATTACTGTAGCTACAAGATACATCCATTCTCATGCTGCAATGCTTCATCGTGACGATTTTGAAAATGCCGTGAACCTGTTAGTTGAAGTAATAAAAGGATTAGATGACGAAAAGGTAAAAGAAATTACGTTTGATTAGAAATATAAAAGCCACTTCCATTTCAATTTTGGAAGTGGCTTTTGGCATTTAGTCTTAAAGTTTTACTATTACATATTTAAATGATATCTATGTAAAAAGGTGCACGTCTATAGAAGACAGCACCTTAATATCTTTATCCCTACCATTCAGGAAATCTATTTTCTACTGGTGGGCAACCATATGGATAAGGACCGGGAGAATTAGCTGAATACGGGAAAGTTGGAGAAAAGAATGGAGGGTAAAATAATGTGCCAAACACACCCCATACTAAATCACCAGAACCTCCAAATGGAAATCCCGCAAAAGGGAAACCATCTAAAAAGAACCCATCCCCACTTGTTTTCTCTCGAGTTCCAAGAGGAATGAAAGACTTTTGGTTTTGCATTAGGTTGAACCTCCTAACGTGTTGGTATTAGTATGGTATTCAGAGGAAGGAAATTTGTTTTTTCTTTTCGTTATGTATTCTATATATGGGGCATGAGATCTTGAAGACTTGCATTCGAGATAGTTGAGAGGGAGTTTCCGTTGAGCTCTGGAGCGACTTTTCCTCCTTTCGGAGCAAGAATTGAAAAACAGGAGCTACTTTTGGAATATAGGAGCGACTTTTTCAAAATAAGAGTGACTGCTGGTGGGAGGTTGCGATCAACATTTTAAAGTTTCGGAGCAGCTTTTCCAATTTCCGAGCAATATTTCGAATTTGCGACCATCTTTTTACATTTCGGAGCAACCGGGATATGCGGACAGAAATGGTGGGCGACAGCTTACCTGAAGCCCCGTTGCGAACGAGTTATCGGAATAGGACTCTATATCCTGTTAGGCATGTTTGTTATTCCATTACTATTGTTTGGGATTTTTACGGATCGAAAGAACGGTAAGGCTAGTAAAAGAGAGACGAATGAACATAAGGAAAAAAGTTACCATCACATGAGGGAGAACCGTGATTTGTAAATGTGAGAGAGAAAAATAAAAAACGTGCATACTCTAAGGGGTGAGCTTTTGCACGTTTTTTATTTCATATCATATAAGGCAGCGCTTTATGATTCTGTAGAAGCTTGTTGCACACCCTGTTCTAGTGCTTCTAACATTTCTTGTTTTTCGGACTGGTCAGCGTTTTCCCAAATTAATTCAAAAAGAACACCTAGTCCAGGAAGCATTTTTTCTTCCCCGCTATTGATTGCTTCTTTAATTGTCGCTTCAAGCTGGTCAGTATTATTACCAGATACGTTGGATAGGATTGCGTTTCTAAGGTTTAGATTCATCTTTCCACCTCTTTTCTGCATACATTACGTATGAGAATAGTTTGACCATTCCAAACTGAAATATGTATGATGAAAAAGAATATAAAAATGATGTGAATAAATGAAGGATGATCACAAATATGATTACGTCTGTACAAAATGGACAAGTAAAACAATGGAGAAAGTTGAAGCGTAAACGAGGAAGGGAAAAGGAACAGGCATTTCTCGTAGAAGGGTTTCATTTAGTGGATGAAGCATTAAAGAGTGATTGGAAAGTACGAGAGATTATTTTTCGAGAAGATGTGGATATACAAAATGAATGGCAATCATATACTTGGTATCAGGTGAGTCACGATGTATTTGATGCTGTTTCTGAAACAGAGAATCCACAAGGTGTAGCAGCTGTTGTACAAATGGATGAGTTAGAGTGGCAAGGAGGTTCGAGGGTGTTGGTGCTTGACTCCATCCAAGATCCTGGCAACCTAGGTACATTAATTAGAACGGCTGACGCAGCAGGATTTGATGCCGTGTTACTAGGAAAAGGTACCGTCGATCCATTTAATGATAAAGTCATTCGTGCAACTCAAGGTTCTGTATTCCATATACCTCTTTTCTTTGGGGAACTAGATGAGTGGATTCCTAAACTACAAACTCAAGGATTTCATGTCTGGGCAACATCTCTCCAACAAGCAACCGTATATGATGAATTAAAGCCAGTTACACCAATTGCTTTAATAGTAGGAAATGAGGGTGCTGGAGTGAATCAAGACTACATTAACATGGCTGATAACCGAGTAAGTATTCCTATCTATGGCCAAGCAGAATCATTGAATGTTGCCATCGCATCAGGAATTTTAATGTATTATTTACGAAACTAGGGTTGCAAGTTTGCTTTTGCTTTTCTATAATAAGTAATCAGTTAACTAAATATGTTTGAAAGCGAAGAAAGAGCAAGTAAATGATTTGTTCGTTGGCAGTTTGAGGGAAGAAATGTCATAGACTGAAAGCATTTCTACTGTCTGAATCATTGAAAATTCACTCTGGAGCTGGCACTGGGACCTTGCGTGTGTAGCGAGTAAAAGTGTTTCCGGATATACATATCCGTTATCAATAACAAAGTGGACACATAGTAACAAGTGTCAACCAGGGTGGTACCGCGTGATTCGTATATATAAGTCTCGTCCCTTCTAGGGATGAGGCTTTTTTTATGTTTTAGGAAAAAGTGTTGGCCTGTGCATAATTAAAAAATTGTAGAGGCCACGTCCAGCTCAGCGCCCAGCTTATCTCCTACGGAATCAGGTGAAGTTCTGTAGTGATGGAGGATAGATTAAAATCGCTGCATCGTGCAGCAACATCGAATCAACCTACATCGTATAGGCCGCAGCACATACGTCGGTCGCTAACCGGGCGCCCTAGGCTTTTGAAATGTTTTCAAGATAAAAGGAGGATATATAATGAAGGAACGCTTGTTAGAACTGAAACAAGAGGCGCTTGAAAAAGTGACAGCTGCTCAAGATGTTAAAGGTCTTCAAGAAGTAAGAGTGCAATACTTAGGTAAAAAAGGACCAATCACAGAGGTGCTAAGAGGTATGGGGAAACTCCCTGCTGAAGAACGTCCTGTCATCGGTCAATTAGCTAATGATGTTCGAGAAGAAATTTCTAACGCAATCGAAACCAAACAAACGAAGCTTGAAGAACAAGCATTGGAAAAGCAATTGGAGGAGGAAACAATCGATGTCACTCTTCCTGGAAGACCAGCACCATCAGGCGGTCGACACTTGTTGACAAGCATCATTGAAGAGATTGAAGACTTATTTATTGGCATGGGATTCGAAGTTGCGGAAGGTCCAGAAGTTGAATCTGATTACTATAACTTTGAAGCTTTAAATCTGCCAAAAGGACACCCGGCACGTGATATGCAAGATTCTTTTTATATCACGGAGGAAATTCTTATGCGTACACATACGTCCCCTGTACAGGCACGTACGATGGAAAAGCATGAAGGAAAAGGACCTGTTAAGGTAATTTGTCCAGGTAAGGTGTATCGCCGTGATACGGATGATGCTACTCACTCTCATCAGTTCACCCAAATTGAGGGTCTTTTAGTAGACGAGCATGTTCGTATGAGTGACTTAAAAGGTGTGCTAAATGAATTCGCGAAGCAAATGTTTGGAGAGGATCGTGAAATTCGCTTACGTCCAAGTTTCTTCCCGTTTACAGAACCTTCAGTGGAAATGGATATCTCTTGTAAGATGTGCGGTGGAGAAGGGTGTTCGGTATGTAAAGGAACAGGTTGGATTGAGATTCTAGGTGCAGGAATGGTGCATCCAAATGTACTGCAAATGGCAGGGTATGATCCGGAGAAATACACCGGCTTTGCATTTGGTATGGGACCTGAGCGTATTGCCATGTTGAAATATGGTATTGATGATATTCGTCATTTCTACACAAACGATATTCGTTTCTTAAATCAATTTCATAAAGCGTAAAAGGAGGATAATGACATGTTTGTATCATTAAATTGGCTTAAACAATATGTGGATCTTCAAGGATTGACACCTGAAGATTTAGCAGAAAAGATTACGAAAACAGGTATTGAGGTCGATAGTGTAGAAGCATTCGGCGAATACATTGAACATCTTGTAGTAGGGCATGTGAAAGAATGTAGCCAACATCCAAACGCTGATAAACTGAGTGTGTGTCAAGTTGATGTTGGTGATGAAACATTACAAATCGTTTGCGGTGCCCCAAACGTTGCACAAGGACAGAAAGTAGCCGTTGCTAAACCCGGTGCCGTTTTATCAGGTGATTTTAAAATAAAGAAAGCAAAGCTACGTGGTGAAGAATCAGCTGGTATGATTTGTTCCTTGCAAGAGCTTGGAATAGATCCAAAGAATGTACCAAAAGAATTTGAAGATGGAATTTTCGTATTTCCAGAGGATACCCAAGTAGGTGTTGATGCAAATCCATTATTAAATTTGGATGACGTTATATTAGAGCTAGAGTTAACTCCTAACCGTTCGGACGCGTTAAGCATGATGGGTGTAGCGTATGAGGTTGCTGCGATTTTAGATACACCTCTTCATTTCCCATCAGAAGAAGTAGCCATCACGGATGAGAAAGCTATGGATGCAATTTCTGTTGAGGTTGAGAATTCGGAGCTAAATCCTTATTATGGTGCATTTGTGATCAAAAACATTCAAGTAGGTACTTCTCCATTATGGATGCGAAATCAACTCATTTCGGCCGGAATTCGTCCTATCAATAATGTAGTCGATATTACGAACTATGTATTACTAGAATATGGTCAACCATTACATGCATTTGACTATGATCGATTTGGTTCTAAACAGATTGTTACCCGTCAAGCTAAAGATGGGGAGACCATCACAACACTTGATGATGAAGAACGAACTCTATCATCTGACCAGTTAGTTATCACAAATGGAAATGAACCTGTTGCCATTGCTGGTGTTATGGGGGGTGCAGATTCAGAAGTACAAGAAGATACAACATCTATAATCTTAGAAGCAGCTTACTTTAGCCCTCAAGCGGTGCGCAATGCTGCTAAGGAGCATGGACTACGTAGTGAAGCATCCGTTCGTTTTGAAAAGGGTGTTGATCCTGACCGCGTTAAACGTGCTGGTCTTCGTGCATGTCAACTATTGGCTGAATATGCAGGAAGCGAAGTGCTAGATGGTGTTGTGGAGTTTGACGAGTTAAGCTATGAAGAAAAACAAGTTACAATAACAACTTCTCGCATGAACCATGTTCTTGGTACAGAGTTAAAGAATGAAGATATTCAAGACATTTTACGCAAGCTACAATTTGATTATAAGCAAGATGGTGAAACATTCATTGTTTCTGCACCAACCCGTCGACAGGATATTGTGATTGTAGAAGATATGGTGGAAGAAATTGCACGTATGTATGGTTATGACAATTTACCATTTACAATGCCAGGAGGTGCTTCAAAAGCAGGTGGCTTGACGGATCATCAATCCCTTCGTCGTAAGGTGCGAAGTTACTTGGAAGGTTCCGGATTATCTGAAGCCATTACGTATTCATTAACAACAGAAGAACGAGCGAACATGCTTGTTTCTCCTGATATTGAAGGAGAATACACTCGCCCTGTTCACCTTGCTTTGCCAATGAGTGAAGAGCATAGTCATCTGCGACTAAGTATGATTCCAGAGTTATTGACCTCAGCATCCTATAATATCGCTCGTAAACAAAAAGACATCGCATTTTATGAAATTGGCGCTGTTTATGTGACGGAAGAATCTGTGTTAACAACACAACCTCAGGAACAAGAAAGACTAGCCGGAGTTCTTACTGGAAGCTGGTTAGCGCACCCTTGGCAACAAGAGAAGAAAAGCGTTGATTTCTTTGTCGTAAAAGGTGTCTTAGAGGGATTATTCTCATTCTTAGATTTATCTGAGAATGTACGTTTTAAGCAAGCTAGTATTAAAGGAATGCATCCTGGTCAAACGGCGGAAGTTGTGTTAAATGGTCATTCTATTGGTTACGTTGGTCAGGTTCATCCATCCTTACAAAAGCAATTTGATCTAAAAGGAACGTACGTTTATGATTTAAATCTGCAAGCTATTTTAGATACGGTAACAAGGGAAGAAAACTATTCACCAATTCCGCGTCATCCTTCTGTTAGCCGTGATATCGCATTAGTAGTGGATGAACAAGTAAAAGCTGGTGAACTACAGAATACAATTATGCAAACAGGTCAGCCTCTTGTTCAACACGTACTCGTTTTTGATTTATACCAAGGGGAACATCTTCCTGAAGGTAAAAAATCATTAGCATTTACCCTTCGTTATCTTGATCCAAAGCGCACTTTAACAGATCAAGAAGTAGAAGAAACCCATAATGCTATTCTTGAACAAGTTAAAACAACTTACCAAGCTGAATTACGAGGATAAATAAAACCCAGACAGTTTTCTGTCTGGGTTTTTGTATGTGAATAATTGCATGTGTATTACTTAGCTAAGTATAGATGCCTGTCCAGCTCCAGCGCCCAGTGACTAGCAAACTTCCTGATCCTCCTTACGATATGTCAACATCGCTACCGCTCTTAGTGTTTCCATTACTTCCTACGGCTTCAGGGGAAGTTCGGTTAAAATTGCTACATCAGATAGGAACATCGAAGCAACTTACTTCGTATAGGCAGCAGTCCATATGTCGTTAAACGGGCACCCTGAGCTTTTGTTAAAACACTTTTACGAAATGCGATTTATCCCCCATAATAGATACCATCAAGCATAAGTATTAGAGGAGGAGATGTCATCTTGAGACAGGTTATAAACAGAATAGTACTAATCATTTTTGGGTCTATCCTATTTGCATTAGGAGTCAATTATTTTGCAATCCCCAACCAACTTGCTGAAGGTGGCATCATAGGTATTACCATTGTATTGCATTATGTATTTGACTGGTCTACTGGTCTAACTAGTTTTCTGTTAAATATTGCATTAATCGGTGTAGGATATAAATTTTTAGATAAGAAAATGATGGGATATACTTTATTTGGAGTAGTAGCACTTTCCCTGAGTCTATGGGCGACTGAGAACATCGGGAATCCCGTAGTAGACGACACTCTTCTCGCCCCTTTGTATGCGGGTTTATTTGTGGGCGCGGGGGTTGGGGTCATATTTCGCTCTGGCGCTACATCCGGCGGTACGCAAATTATATCCAAAATGTTAAATCAATATTTTGGTTGGAGCATGGCTTCTGCGACACTAATCATTGATCTAATCGTCATTGGTGCATCCGTTTTTGTTATTGGTCAGAAAAAAGCGATGCTAACGTTAGTTGCTATTTATGTAGGAGCCAAGGTTATTGATTTTATTGTTGATGGTATGAATATTCGTAAGGCTATTACAATCATTTCGGATGACTCCGATCATGTATTACAAGAAATCAATGCTAATCTCTCGCGAGGGGTTACAATCCTGAACGGGAAAGGTGGATACTTGAAAGAGGAAAAGAATGTGTTATATGCTGTGGTGAATTGGCAAGAAACTGTTAAACTCCAACGATTAGTGAATCGGGTAGATCCTGAAGCATTTGTTGTCATTCATGATGTACGCGGTGCGTTTGGTGGAGGATTTAAGTAGGAATACTGGTTAAAAAGAAGAAAAGACGTAAAAGGAGTAGATGGATTTGGACGCATTTATTAAGAAGTATGGTAATACGTTAGAAAAGCATATGGGCGAAAAATTAATAGGACAAACGATTACAAATGTATATGATCCCCAAGTATCAGACATGGTTAGGGGGTATATTCAGTACGGAAAGAGGCCACTTTTAGCAGTTCATCACCGCTTTGCAGATGAAACGGAGAAGAACCAAGAGGCAGAAGATGCAAATCGCGCAAAACCTTTCGTTGAGTATGCTACAGAACACTTTGTAGATGAAGAAATTATTAAAGTTGATATTCATGAAGCTGGTGGCCAATATTATGTAGGGCTTTACGTGAATGATGCGAATGAAAGTGGAGAAGACGTATTGCATGTACCCTTGCATATAACGACAGATCAAGTTGATGGGGAAGGAAATCCAGATGTGAAAGAAATTCCTATCTGGATTACAAGAGTTCTTGGTCTTACACCACCAGAAAAAGAAGTCCAACAACAAGAAGTATTAGAACCTGAGGAGCAAGAAGAATAAGTCTTTTATGAGTTTGAGATACGTTTGTACATTATCAAAAGCTTAAACATAAAAAGGGATGAGGGGCTATATATAGCACCTCATCTTTTTTGTTATTTAGCGTACTATAAAATTCAATGCATGTGTATAACTGAAAAAGTGATGTGGCTATGTCCAGCTCCAACGCCCAGCGACTAGCAAATTTCCTGCACCTCCTTACGATAAGTCAACATCGAACGTTTGCGCTCTTCGTGTTTCCTTTATCTCATATCGTGCAGCAATATTGAACCAACCCACGTCCTGTAGGCAGCAGTTTGTATGTCGCTAGCAGGGCGCTTGCGCTTTTGTTCTAATATAAGTAATAGTGGTCCACTATCAATCTTTTTTCATTTGTTGAAACTTTTTTAAGGCTTTATTCGTATTTGCGAAGTGCACCTTCGCATACTTGTCTAGTTCTTCTTGACCTTTGATGCGAATTAATGTCGCTGCTGCCTCATCAACTCGTTGAGATGCACCTTTGGGTAGCGTGATGCCCGCTTGTTGAGATAGTTTGTTCATATGCTTAACGAAAGCTGAGCGAGCAATAATGGAACCAACAGCAACAGCAATAGAATAGGATTCTGCTTTCATAAGAAAATACGCGTTCGATTGAAGACTCGCATTCTCCGTTTTGAGATGTTTTTTATATACTTCCGGTTGTGCGAATTGGTCAATAATCCAACCTTCAGGCTCATGGTCTAGTTTTTTAGCGAGCTTGTTGTAGGCATTATGATGAAGCATGGTTTTCATTTTTCCTTGCGTCCAACCTTTTTTCTGTAGAACATTGTATTTTTCATTATGAAGAATTACAAGCGAATATGGAATTTCCATTTCTACGATGCGTCGTGCGATTTGTTGGATTTGAGGATCTTTTAAATCTTTTGAATCCCTTACACCAGCTTGTTTAAGTGCTTGTATTTGATCTTCTCTTACATAAGCGCAAGCTACTGTGATGGGACCAAAATAGTCGCCTGTTCCCGCTTCATCTGATCCTGCGTGGCTTGTTAAGTATAAAGCCGCTGGTGGCGCATAAGAAGAGGAGGTGGGAGAAGGTTTCCCTTTTTTCTTATTTGTATTCTCTGATGGAGATCCCCATTTCGAAGCTTCTTGGTCGTGTTGTGCTCCTTGAAATAGTACCTTACCTGATTGGTAGGCTGTAATGGAACAGCTTGGCAACTTGGCTGCGAATTTAGCTCCTGCTGGTGTCTTATCCTTTAGGTAAGGTTTATAGTGTTGTTGCATTTTATTGATTTGTGAAGGTGACAACTTTAAAACAGATTGTGACATTCGATGATCTCCTTTATAAAAACGATAATGCTAGTATATCAAAAAAAAGATATGCTTGAATATCGACATTTCACGGTGACTATGCTTACCATACTAATCTATTTTACACACTATATTATAGAAGAAAAGTTTAAGAAAAAACATCTACTTTCAGCATCATTGGTCATAAGAGGTGTTTTTCTGCCATTTTTCATGTTAATATATACGTTAGGATTCTATTGTGGATGAGGGGGATTTCTCTGTGTCGCAATCTGACAAAAAACGAACAACCGTTGAAATACATAATCGCACATATAAAATTGTAGGAGACGAACCACCCCATCATATTCGAATGGTGGCTAGTTTGGTGGATCAGAAAATGAAAGAAATTCAAGAGTCTAACCCCCGTTTAGATACAGCTCAATTAGCTGTTTTAACGGCAGTCAATACAATGAACGATTATTTGAAATTAAAAGAAGAATATACAAATTTAGAATCAAAAGAGAAAGATGAGGACCGAAAAAATCATGATTGATTTGTTGTTATTAGCCATGCTTGTTTTTGGATTTCTAATAGGAATGCGCAGAGGTTTCATCCTCCAGCTTCTCCATATGACAGGCTTCATCGTAGCGTTTGTGATTGCAGTCATTTATTATGATGACTTAGCACCGAAACTGAAACTATGGGTACCTTTCCCTGACCTTCCCGAAGGACAGCAATGGGCTGTCTTTTTGGATAGCGTACCTGAAGGAGCATTCTATAATGCTATAGCATTTTTTATTATTTTCTTCGTAGTGAAAGTAATAATGCAAATTATCGCTTCCATGCTTGACTTTATAACAGATTTACCACTTCTCAATATGGTGAACAATTTATTTGGAGGAGTACTTGGATTTATTGAAATTTATTTTATCATCTTTATTTTCCTTTATTTAGGTGCCTTGCTACCAATATCGTTCATACAGAATGCAGTTGATGGATCTGTTTTAGCAAAAATGATTATTGAACACACGCCGCTATTGTCTGACCAGATTAAAACACTATGGTTTGAACACGTAGCAGAGCGTATTCCAAACTTCTCTTAATGAGAAGTTTTTTCTATACGTTAGGGGGTTGCTTCCTTAGTTGGAAGTGACATTTCGTAAGGGGTGAGATGAAATGAAGTTAGATAAAAAAGAGTTAATTAAAAAATTGGAGCAAATTGCTGTCTATTTAGAATTAAAAGGCGAAAACCCATTTAAAATTTCAGCGTATCGAAAAGCAGCTCAAGCGTTGGAAAATGACGATCGTTCTTTATCAGAAATAGATGATTTCACAAACATGACTGGAATTGGGAAAGGTACAGCAGCAGTCATTCAAGAATTAGTTGAAACAGGTGAAGCAGAAGTGTTGAATCAACTTGAGGAAGACGTTCCTGCTGGGTTAGTGCCGTTATTACAATTACAAGGTCTTGGTGGAAAAAAGCTAGCAAAATTGTACCAGGAACTCGGTGTGACAGACGCAACTTCACTTAAAGAAGCGTGTGAACAAGAACAAGTACAACAGCTTAGTGGGTTCGGCAAAAAGACGGAAGAAAAAATCCTTCAAGCGCTTGAGGATGTATCGAAGAGACCGGAGCGTTTACCGATAGCTGTTATGCTACCGATTGCAGAGCGCATTGAATCTTTTTTACAAACAGTCGAGGGGATTGATGAATTCTCAAGAGCTGGTAGCTTACGAAGAATGAAAGAGACGATTAAAGATATTGATTTTATAATCGCTACTGAAGATTATGAAAAAGTAAGAGAACAATTATTGCAATTAGACAATATAAAGGAAGTAGTTGCGAAAGGCGATACTAAAGTTTCTTTGTTGTTAGCTGAAGGATATGATATTGGTGTTGATTTTCGTTTGGTTGAGCCTCAAGAATTTGCAACGACCTTGCATCATTTCACAGGAGCCAAAGACCATAATGTAGCTATGAGACAATTAGCTAAAGATCAAGGTAAAAAAATAAGTGAGTATGGTGTTGAGAATAGCGAAACAGGGGATATTCAAACGTTCACCAATGAAGAAACATTCTTTGCTCACTTTGGTCTGGAATATATTCCACCGGAAGTAAGGGAAAATCTTGGGGAAGTAGAATCTTTTAGACAAAAGATTACATTACTAGACCATCAAGATATTCGTGGTGATTTACACATGCACACCGCTTGGAGCGACGGTGCGCAATCATTAAAGGAAATGGCAGATCGGGCTATCGAAAAAGGGTATGAATACATCGCCATCACAGATCACTCGAAGTATTTACGAGTCGCTAATGGTTTAGACGAAGATCGCCTGCGTAAGCAACGAGAGGAAATTGATAAGCTAAATGAAACGTTTGAGTCATTTCATATCTTTGCTGGTATTGAGATGGATATTTTACCAGATGGTTCATTAGACTTTTCGGAGGATTTCTTAAAGGAGATGGACTTTGTTATTGCATCGATTCATTCGAATTTTAATCAAACGCAGGAAGAGATAATGAATCGTTTACGAACCGCTCTAGAATGTCCTTATGTCCATTTAATTGCTCATCCTACTGGACGCTTGATTGGTAGACGTAACGGATATGATGTTGATATAGAACAGTTAATTCAAGGCGCTAAAGAAACAGGTACTGCTCTAGAGTTGAATGCAAATCCAAATCGTCTTGATTTATCTTGGGAATATTTAACGAAAGCGCAAGAAGAAGGAGTACGCATTGCGATTAATACGGATGCCCATACCTATTCCATGCTTGAACATATGGAAATTGGTGTAGGGATAGGACGGAAAGGTTGGTTGCGTAAAGAAAATGTGCTAAATACATGGACGAAAGAGCAACTATCCTTATTTATGAACAATAAAAAGCCAGAGTAGAAGAGATAAAGGGGATTCAGAAACCATGAATGACCGCATATATCATGTCTTAGAATACAATAAAATTATAGAACAACTCGCGGCGCAGGCTTCATCCTCATTAGGAAAAGAACAAGCACAGAAGTTGAAGCCCTCCATTGATGTAGATGAAATACGCAAGTGGCAGGATGATACGGATGAGGCAGCAAATGTGCTCCGCTTAAAAGGCCATGCACCACTTGGTGGTATTTTTGATATTAAGCCTATTATTAAAAGGGCGACTATTGGTGGAATGCTTCAGCCAGAAGAGTGCCTTGATGTGGCAAGCACAATCTACGGTGGAAAGCAAATCAAGTCATTTATAGAGGAAATTGAAGAAGCGGATTTGCCTATTCTTAGAGAACTTGTCAGCCATATTGTTGCATTGAATGATTTAGAACGTTCCATTAAGAGTTGCATAGACGATCATGGGAAAGTGATGGATGGAGCATCGGATCAGCTTCGTACGATACGTTCTCGTATTCGAACAAATGAGAGTCGAGTACGAGATAAGTTAGAAGGATGGACAAAATCCAAAAGTAAAATGCTTTCAGACGCCATTATAACCATTCGAAATGATCGTTATGTATTACCTGTAAAACAAGAATATCGTGGGGCAGTTGGCGGTATTGTACACGACCAATCCTCTTCTGGAGCTACGTTATTTGTCGAACCACAAGCAGTTGTGGAACTAAACAACCAATTACAAGAAGCGAAAGTTCAAGAGAAACATGAAGTAGAGCGTATTTTGATGGAACTTTCCGAACGTGTAGCTGCAGATGAAGAGTACTTATACCAAAATGTCGAAGTGTTAGCTCAACTAGATTTCATGTTTGCTAAAGCGCGTTTCTCAAAGACAATAAGAGCTGCAAAACCATCTATTAATGATCAAGGTATTATTAAAATGAAACAAGCACGTCATCCTCTAATAGCAGATGATGAGGTAGTACCAAATGATGTCGAACTCGGTGAGGAGTATTCATCCATTGTAATAACTGGTCCAAACACAGGTGGTAAGACCGTTACATTGAAAATGGTAGGGCTTTGTTCCCTAATGGCTCAGTCAGGGTTGCAAATTCCTGCTCAAGATGGATGTGAGATGACAGTATTTGAGAATGTCTATGCTGATATCGGTGACGAACAATCGATAGAACAGTCATTAAGTACGTTCTCTTCTCATATGACAAACATTGTCGACATTTTGAAGGATGTTAATAATAAGTCCCTTGTCTTGTTTGATGAACTTGGTGCTGGTACGGATCCACAAGAAGGTGCAGCATTAGCCATGTCTATATTAGACGATGTTGTGAATCGTGGCGCAAAAGTAATTGCAACGACTCACTACCCTGAATTAAAAGCATACGGTTATAATAGGGACGGTGTAATTAATGCATCCGTTGAGTTTGATGTGCAAACATTAAAGCCAACCTATCGATTACTCATCGGAGTTCCTGGTCGTAGTAATGCATTCGAGATTTCTCGCCGCTTAGGCTTAGAGGAAAATGTAATTCAGACAGCCAAAGGTCATATGGGACAAGATTCAGAAAGCCTAGAGAATATGATTGCTTCATTAGAAGAATCAAAACGAGAAGCAGATCGAGACTATGAAGAGGCTGAGGCGTTGCTTCAAGAAGCAGAAGACCTTCATAGGCAACTAGAGCAAAAATGGGCTGAGTTTGAAGATAAACGAGAAGGTCTCTATAAAAAGGCTGAGGACAAAGCTCAAAAAGCAATCGATAAAGCTAAACAAGAAGCAGAAGACATCGTTGCTGAAATGCGTGAAATGAAAAATCAAGCGGAATGGAAAGAGCATGAATGGATTGAGGCTAGGAAAACCTTAGATGAAGCACAGCCAGAACTTTCAAAAAAACAAGCCAAACCACAACCAAAAAAGAATACTCAACCTAAACCCCTCAAACCTGGTGATGAAGTGAAAGTCATTTCATGGAACCAAACAGGCCATATCATTGAGAAAACGAATGAAAAAGAGTATCAAGTTCAACTTGGTATTATGAAAATGAAAGTAAAAGCAAATGACCTTGAGTTAATAAAAAGGGAAGAGCCAGTTAAACAAAAGCCAATGGCAACAGTTAAAGGCTCTAGTCATCATGTGAAACCTGAATTAGATTTACGAGGTGAACGTTATGAAGAGGCACTAAGTCGTTTAGAAAAATATATTGATGATGCTACCCTGGCAGGATATCCTCAAGTATCAATTATACACGGCAAAGGTACGGGAGCATTACGTAAAGGTGTAGAACAATTTGCCAAAGGACATCGATCTATTGCTTCATCTCGAGCAGGTGGCATGAAAGAAGGCGGCAGTGGAGTTACTGTATTAGAACTTCGTTAATAGAAATAAGGGAGAGGTTGAATGAACTTTTGGGAGAACCCCTTCGTAGAGACAGCAGCAAGCTTTAGTGTCGTGGTGTTATGTTCGGTAGTGTTTTTGGCAGTGTTTGAAATTGTAACGAAATATAATAATTGGGAAGAAATTAAAAAAGGTAATCTTTCGGTTGCTATGGCAACAGGGGGAAAGATTTTTGGGATTTCCAACATTTTTCGGTTTTCCATCCAGCATAATGACACGCTTGTTGAAATGATGTTATGGGGACTATGTGGCTTCGTTTTATTGTTAATGGGATATTTTATTTTTGAATTTTTAACTCCAAGCTTTCGAATTGATACAGAAATAGCAGATGATAATAGAGCAGTAGGTTTTATTTCTATGGTTATTTCTATTGGACTATCCTTTGTTATTGGAGCGAATATTGGGTAAGGGAGAGAAAAAGTGTGGAGACCCTTGCAAAAGTTTTAGGTGTTGTTTCCGTTGTTTTTATAGTAGCTGGAATCATTTATATGATGTTTTTCGCTTAATTTAGTTATACATAAAGGCCAACTCTTTTGTTAGAGTTGGCCTTTATTCGTTAGTAGATTCTAATTTTAAAATACCTTCGTTGTCCAATCTTCACAGTTCCAAACATCCGTCACAATATCCTGGTAAAATTCAGGTTCGTGGGAAATGAGTAAAATGCTTCCTTTGTATGCTTGAAGGGCTCGTTTAAGCTCTGCCTTAGCGTCCACGTCTAAGTGGTTTGTAGGTTCGTCTAAAACGAGAAGGTTGGTTTCTTTATTCATTAGCTTACATAAGCGAACTTTTGCTTTTTCTCCACCACTTAGCACTTGTACCTTACTTTCAATATGCTTTGGGGTTAACCCACAACGTGCTAATGCAGAACGCACTTCAGCTTGGTTGAAATGTCTGAACTCATTCCAAACTTCTTCTAAGCACGTTTCGTTGTTTTCAAATTTCAATTCTTGTTCGAAGTAACCTATTTCCAGATAATCTCCAAGTTGCACAGTACCTGAAACAGGTTGGATTTCTCCAAGAATCGAACGAAGCAATGTTGTTTTACCAATTCCATTAGCCCCGGAGAGAGCAATCTTTTGACCTCTTTCCATTTCAAGATTTAGAGGTCTAGATAATGGCTCGTTATAGCCTATCACAAGATCTTTTGTTTCAAACAAATACTTCCCAGGGGTGCGTGCTTGTTTAAAGTCGAATTTAGGCTTGGGTTTCTCACCAGATAATTCGATTTTATCCATTTTGTCGAGCTTCTTCTGTCTAGACATCGCCATTTTACTTGTAGCAGCATTTGCTTTATTACGAGCGACAAAGTCTTTTAATTGAGCGATTTCTTTTTGTTGCTTTTTATATGCAGCTTCAAGCTGTTGTTGTTTCATTTCGTAAACGCGAAGGAATTCATCATAGTCACCAGGGTAGCGTGTAATCGTTTGATTCTCCATATGATATATTAAATTCACCACGCTATTTAGGAAAGGAATATCATGCGATATGAGAATAAATGCATGATCATATTCTTGTAAATAACGCTTTAGCCACTCAATGTGTTCAACGTCTAAATAGTTTGTTGGCTCATCAAGTAGGAGAATATCTGGTTTTTCAAGAAGAAGCTTGGCCAGCAATACTTTCGTACGTTGTCCACCACTTAAATCATGGACATCGCGTTCAAGTCCTATATCATCTAAGCCAAGTCCTCTTGCAACTTCCTCTACTTTAGCATCGATAATGTAAAAGTCATTGTTTGTTAGAGCATCTTGAAGTTTTCCGGTTTCCTCTAATAATGTCTCTAACTCCTCTGGTTCGACTTCCCCCATTTTTGCAAAAAGCTCATTCATTTCCGTTTCCATATCGAAAAGGTATTGGAAAGCCGTTTTTAATACATCACGCATTGTCATGCCAGGTTTAAGATCAGCATGTTGGTCTAAGTATCCAACACGGACGCGTTTAGACCATTCCACTTTGCCTTCATCAGGTTGAAGTTTTCCTGTGATAATATTCATAAAGGTTGATTTACCTTCCCCATTTGCACCAATGAGTCCTATGTGTTCACCTTGGAGCAAGCGGAACGAAACATCGTCAAAAATGGCACGGTCTCCAAAACCATGACTCAAATTACTTACTGTTAATAAACTCATATATATATACACCTTACCTCATATTCTTAGTCATCCTTATTCATTATAAAGGTCTAAACCAAGAACCGATAGGGGGAGGAATACTTTTCTTAATGAAAGCCTATACATTCACTTCCATAAACTAACAAAATGTTTTTTGCTTTTTGGTAAATCCTACTAAAAGGGAGGGAGGGGGTTGTAAGAATGTGTTAGAAGTACTTTTAAGAGTATTGATTACGTTTGTAGTGTTACTTATCTTAACGAAGATAATGGGGAGAAAACAAATTAGTCAATTAACTTTTTTTAATTACGTTACTGGAATTAGTATAGGTACAATTGGGGGAAGTCTTACTATTGATGAAAATTTAGAGATGGTTACCGGATACACTGCTTTAATTGGATGGAGTGTACTCACGGTTGTAGCTGGATTTATAAATATGCATTCCAAAAATGTAAGGGGCATTGTTGATGGGCAACCAGTTGTATTGATTAAACAAGGAAAAATAATGGATGATGCAATGAAAAGACTACGATTGATTTAGATGAGGTAGTGCTACTGTTAAGAAACAAAGATGTTTTTTCGATACAGGATGTGGATTATGCGATCATGGAGACAAATGGAAAGATTTCAGTTTTAAAAAAAGAAATGAAATCATCTGCAACTAAACAAGACGTAAATGCTACTTATACTCAGCCTCAGTTCCCGACATCTATTATTATGGATGGGAATATTTTAGGTAAGAATCTCCGAGATCTGGGACTAAGTAAGGATTGGCTGTATAGTCAGTTGAAAATAAAAGGAATAGAAACATCTGAGGCAGTTTTTTATGCAGAAATCCAGAAAGATGGTTCTATCTTTATAGATGAATACAAGGACAACGTAAAAGGACGCCTTTTCTGATCAGCAGAAGAGGCGCTTTTAGAATTAATCTTTTTCTTTGTCTACAAAAGGTTTTCCATAGTCTTTTTGAAATCCTTCATTTTCTCATCAGGTTGCAATTCAATCGGATGATCTTTACGGTTCCAATCGACATTTGATTGGGATGTAACCCCCATCTTTTTTCCAGTTGAATCATTAATCACTCCTTCTTTCTCTCCATCTGGATGTGGAGACGTTTGGGAATGAGTGTTTTGTTTTTGATTTGGCATGAAATCATCCTCCTTCTACATTAAGTTAAGGAGTTTATAGTAAACCTATTCTATAATCGATGTGTTTTTGCCAAAAGACTTACTTATCACTATCCTACCTAGAGCGGAGGACATATGGACTGGTTATTCGAAATAATTCCAACTAAAGTTGTATTTGTAATCTTTTAAAAATTTAAAATAGTGATTCAAAATGTATGAACTTATCGTTATAATAAAGATAAGACTAAGTAAAAAGAAGGGGGTTTTGTAATGGAGAATTCGATAGAAAAACCATGGAGTAATCATTATCCTAAAGAAATTCCTACAACTCTTACGTACGATGAAAAGCCTTTGCAATCATTTTTAGAGGAAAGTGCTAAAGAATACCCTGAAAAGAAAGCGCTTCACTTTCTGGGGAGAGAAATGACATTCCATGAGCTATATGAGCAAGTTAAGTCTTTTGCAAGTTATCTTCAAAAATTAGGGTTAGAAAAAGGTGATCGAGTAGCTATTATGCTCCCAAATACACCACAGTCAGTTATAAGCTATTATGGAGTACTGATGGCTGGTGGGATAGTTGTTCAAACAAATCCTTTATATATGGAAAGGGAACTGGAGTATCAACTTAAAGATTCTGGTGCAAAAATGATTGTATGTTTAGATATTCTATACCCAAAGGTTTCTAATGTAAAAGGTCGTACGGATTTACAGCATGTTGTTGTAGCAAGTATTAAGGAATATCTACCATTTCCGAAAAACATTATTTACCCATTCATACAAAAGAGACAATATAAGCTTGTTGTGAATGTGGAACATAGTGAAGATACTCATGTATGGAGTCGTGCATTAGAGGAAGCTTCTGGTCAGGTAGCAGAAGTAGATATTGATCCTAAAGTGGACTTGGCATTACTTCAATATACAGGTGGAACAACTGGTTATCCTAAAGGTGTTATGCTTACCCATTCTAATTTAGTTTCGAACACACAGATGTGTAAAGCCTGGTTGTATAAAGCAAAAAAAGGTGAAGAAATTGTTTTAGGTATCCTCCCGTTCTTTCATGTTTATGGCATGACAGCAGTAATGAATCTTTCTATCATGTTTGCATCTAAAATGGTCTTATTACCGAAATTTGAAGTAGAAGATGTATTAAAAACAATCCATAAACAAAAGCCTACTTTATTCCCGGGAGCACCAACGATTTATATCGCTCTTTTAAACCATCCATCCTTAGCTAAATATGATCTCTCTTCTATTGAAGCTTGCATTAGCGGATCTGCTCCACTACCAGCAGAAGTACAGGAACAATTCGAAAAAGTGACAAATGGTAAACTAGTTGAGGGATATGGATTAACGGAATCATCACCTGTGACACACTCTAACTTTGTATGGTCCAATCGGGTTGGGGGGAGCATTGGGGTACCTTGGCCAGATACTGATGCTAAAATTTTCAAACCAGATACAACCGAGGAAGTAGAAGTAGGTGAGATTGGAGAAATTGCCGTAAAAGGTCCTCAAATTATGAAAGGGTACTGGAACCGACCAGAAGAGACTGAAAATGTTTTACGTGAAGGTTGGCTGCTAACAGGCGATTTAGGATATATGAATGAGGATGGATATTTCTTTGTAGTGGATCGTAAAAAAGATATGATTATAGCTGGTGGATATAATATTTATCCACGTGAAGTAGAGGAAGTTTTATATGAACACGAAGCTATTCAGGAAGTAGTTGTGGCAGGTATTCCAGATCCTTATCGAGGAGAAACTGTCAAAGCTTATGTGGTGCTAAAGCAACATTTCTCATTGACGGAAGAGGAATTAGATCAATTTTGTAGAAAACATATGGCGGCCTATAAAGTGCCACGTATATATGAATTTAGAGACGAATTACCGAAAACAGCAGTCGGAAAGATTTTAAGAAGAGCTCTGGTAGATGAAGAGAAAAAGAAGCAATCTATGGACAATCAAAAAACGGTCTGAGCCTATGGCTCTTTTTTCTTTTGGAAAAGTAGGACAAGTCTAATACTCATGATTGACAGGTACCATTCAGTTTTGTAAAATATAGATGAATGATGATTCATTCATTTTTTTAGAGACATGAGGTTAGACAGAGTAAGGGGATCGATTATGAAAAAAAATAAACCAAAATACAAACAGATTATAGACGCAGCTGTAGAAGTTATTGCGGAAAATGGATATCATTCTTCACAAGTCTCTAAAATAGCCAAAAAAGCTGGCGTTGCAGATGGAACAATCTATTTATACTTTAAGAACAAAGAAGATATATTGGTATCCTTATTTCAAGAAAAAATGGGACAATTTATCGAAAAAATAGAGGAAGAAATACAAACAAAGTCGAATGCAAAAGAGAAGCTACTATCAATGGTTGAAATGCATTACAGTCAACTTGCCGAAAATCATCAGTTGGCTATTGTTACTCAGTTAGAGTTGCGTCAGTCTAATAAAGAGCTTCGGCTAAAAATTAATGATGTATTAAAGCGTTATCTAGAAGTCATCGATCATATAGTGCAAGAAGGAATGGAGGAGCAACATTTTGATCCATCCTTAGATATGCGTCTCGTTCGACAGATGGTATTTGGAACCCTGGATGAAACTGTTACTAATTGGGTAATGAACGAGCAAAAGTATGATCTGATGCAACAGGCTAATGGTGTCCATCAACTTCTTATAAATGGATTATCACAAACAAGGGAATAAAGGAGGAACATTTAGTGGACCATCTTCAATTTGAAACAAAAGAACAGGTGGCTGTTCTTACAATTCAGAGCCCTCCTGCCAATGCCCTAGCTTCCTACATCTTGAATGACTTATCACAGGCGCTAGATCAAATTGAGCAGGATAGCACCATCAAAGCAGTTGTGCTTAGGGGAGAGGGGAAGTTTTTCTCTGCTGGTGCAGACATCAAAGAATTCACATCATTGCAAGCAGAGAGTGAATATAGCAATCTAGCAAAGCAAGGTCAAAATTTGTTTAATCGCATTGAAAACTACCATGTACCTGTGATTGCTGCAATACATGGTGCTGCACTAGGTGGTGGATTAGAGTTAGCCATGTCTTGCCATATGCGTATCGTTACGGAGAGCGCCAAGCTTGGCCTACCTGAATTATCATTAGGGATTATCCCCGGATTTGCTGGGACTCAACGTCTACCTCGATATGTAGGGCAAGCAAAAGCTTATGAAATGATTCTTTCCGGAGAACCAATCGGTGGAATTGAAGCTGCTTCTCTAGGATTAGCCAACCATGCTGTTGCTGATGAGGAACTGGAAAACACAGTCATGACCCTTGCTGGGAAAATTGCATCCAAAAGTGGACCATCCATTCATGCAGTTATGCGCTTATTACCATACACATTTACATCTAATTTTGAAAGCGGTTTATCAAATGAAGCTGAAGAATTTGGAAAAGTATTTGGGAATGAGGATGCCAAAGAAGGCGTTCAAGCGTTTATTGAAAAACGCAAGCCACAATTTAAAGACCAATAGAACTAGGGGGTAAGGTTATGAATATTTATGTTCTAATGAAACGTACATTTGATACAGAAGAGAAGATTGTGATTGAAGACAGTCGTATTGAAGAAGAAGGTGCAGAATTTATCATTAATCCTTATGATGAATACGCAATAGAAGAAGCTATTCAACTACGCGATGCGCATGGCGGTGAAGTTACGGTTGTTACAATCGGCGGAGAGGATGCAGAAAAGCAACTCCGAACAGCCCTAGCTATGGGAGCAGACAAATCCGTATTGATTAATACGGAAGATGATGTAGAAGATGGCGATCAATACACTACTGTTAAAATATTGGAAGCATTTTTTGCTGATAAAGATGTTGACCTAATCTTAGCTGGTAACGTTGCGATTGATGAAGCAAGTGGGCAGGTTGGCCCTCGCTTAGCGGAACGTATGGATATTCCGTATGTTACGACAATCACAAACATTGAGATTGATGGGGAAACAGTCCATATTGAGCGAGATGTAGAAGGTGATGTAGAGAAAATTGATAGCTCATTACCACTACTAGTTACGTGTCAGCAAGGCTTAAATGAACCTCGTTATCCATCTTTACCAGGTATTATGAAAGCTAAGAAAAAACCTCTTGAAGAGCTCGAACTTGATGATCTTGACTTAGATGAAGATGATGTAGAAATGAAAACAAAAACAATTGAAATCTATTTACCACCTGAAAAAGAGGCAGGTAAAGTACTTGAAGGAGAAACAGACGACCAAGTAAAAGAACTTGTAACGCTTCTACGTGACGAAGCAAAAGTACTATAAACATCTTCCATAATAAACAGCTATTAAGAAAGGGGAATCTTTATGAGTCGAAAAATGCTTGTAATTGGAGAAGCTCGTGATGGAGCTCTACGTAATGTTACATTTGAGGCAATTGCTGCCGCTGCAAAAGTGAGTGATGGTGGAGAAATTGTCGGAGTACTTTGTGGAGCGGAAAATCTAGAAGAAATGGGTCAAGAAATGATTTACCATGGAGCGGATCGAGTCGTAACCATTCAAAATGAAAAATTAAACACCTATACATCAGACGGATTTGGGCAAGCTGTAATGGCTGTAATCGAAGAAGAAAAACCAGAGGGTATTATTATGGGCCATACAGCAATCGGGAAAGATATAACTCCTAAACTTGCAAGTAAACTTGAAACAGGTCTTATCTCTGACGCGGTGGAAATTGAAGAAACCGGAGATAATATTGTGTTTACGCGTCCAATCTATTCTGGTAAAGCATTTGAGAAAAAAATCATAACCGATGGATTAATGTTTGCAACGATTCGTCCGAATAATATTAAAGCACTAGATCGTGATGACAGTAGAAGTGGAAGTGTTTCTGCTAAAGAAGTGGATATTGCTGACTTACGAACGGTTATTCAAGATATCATACGTAAGACATCAGATGGAGTGGATCTGTCTGAGGCGAATATCATCGTAGCTGGTGGTCGCGGTGTGAAAAGTGCAGAAGGTTTTAAACCGCTAGAAGAACTAGCAGATGTGTTAGGTGCTGCGTTAGGAGCTTCCCGTGGAGCGTGTGACGCTGAATACTGCGATTACTCCCTTCAAATTGGTCAAACAGGTAAAGTAGTAACACCTGATTTGTATATAGCATGTGGTATCTCAGGAGCGATTCAGCACTTAGCGGGCATGTCAAACTCCAAAGTGATAGTTGCGATAAACAAAGATCCAGAAGCCAATATTTTTAATGTTGCTGACTATGGAATTGTTGGAGACCTCTTTGACGTAGTGCCTAAGTTGACAGAGCAAATTAAAGAAATCAAAGTAAATTCTTAAGCAACAACAAAAAAGTGCTGTAATATACTTTTATTACAGTACTTTTTACTTTTTACGTCAGTGCTTATAATTAATCAGAGTTGATGCCTTTTATATAAGCGAAGAAGGCATTTAGTTTGTTGCTCATAAGTCCAGCTCCAGCGCCCAGCGACTAGCAAACTTCCTGTCTCCTTCTTACCATAAGTCAACATCGAACGCTTGCGCTTTTGTTATAAGAAATGAAGAATGTTATCATTCTTTATGGGTAAGGTAATATCAAACAGATTATTAGCGTGTGATGTATGAAAGTGATATACTTTGTTAAGAAATTCTAATAAACAGAAATAATTTAGGAGGAATTCACATATGTCTATCGTACATGCAAGTGATCAAAACTTCACGCAAGAAACAGGAGAAGGTCTAGTAATAGCAGACTTTTGGGCACCATGGTGTGGTCCTTGTAAAATGATCGCCCCTGTTCTTGAAGAACTAGATACAGAAATGAGCGATCAGGTTAAGATTGTAAAATTAGATGTAGATGAAAACCAAGAAACAGCAGGTAAATTTGGCGTTATGAGTATCCCAACGCTACTGCTTTTCAAAGATGGTAAAGTAGTGGATCAAGTAATTGGTTTCCAACCTAAAGAATCCCTAGTAGAACTTATTAACAAACATTCTTAATTGAAAAAACACTTGATCTTCAAAAACAGCCTGGGCTCCAGGCTGTTTTTTATATGTTGCGTCTGTTCTAGAGTGGTTTAGGTCTATGATCAAGAGCCGATTGGTTAGTAGTGTAGCAACATATTAAACGGTAAAATAAGAACATCACCTTTCAAAAGGTAGTGCAGATTCATGCTATACTAATAGCATGGTGTCAAACGAGGGAGAGTGATGAGAGTGCATGATAACATCAAAGAAAAACTCGCCGTTCTACCAGATCAACCAGGGTGTTACCTTTACAAGGACAAGCATGGCACCGTGATCTATGTCGGCAAGTCAAAAGTATTAAAAAATCGTGTTCGCTCCTATTTTACAGGTGCGAATGATGCTAAGACACAGCGATTAGTTCAAGAGATAATGGATTTTGAATACATCGTCACTACTTCTGAGCTAGAAGCGTTAATATTAGAAATGAATTTAATAAAAAAATATGATCCAAAATATAATGTGCTTCTAAAAGATGACAAAACGTATCCTTATCTTAAAATTACGTCTGAGAAACATCCGAAATTAATTGTTACGAGAAATATCAAAAAAGATAAAGGGAAGTATTTTGGACCATACCCAAACGTCATCGCAGCTAGAGAAACAAAGAGATTGCTAGATCGATTATATCCATTGAGAAAATGTAATACTATGCCAGATCGAGTGTGTTTGTATTATCATATGAATCAATGCCTAGGACCTTGTGAATTTACCGTTACTCAAGAACAAAACCAAAATATTGTTAATGAAATCACAAAATTCTTGAATGGTGGACACAAGGAAATCAAAGAGGAATTAAAAACAAAAATGTACCAGGCATCAGAGGGTATGGATTTTGAACGAGCCAAAGAGCTTAGAGACCAAATGCAGCATATTGATTCAGTCATGGAACAGCAGAAAATGACACTAAATGATCAAGTTAATCGAGATGTTTTTGGTTATTCATATAATAAAGGATGGATGTGCGTTCAAGTCTTCTTTGTTCGTCAAGGAAAACTGATCGAACGAGACGTATCCATATTTCCTTTTTTCGATGATGCGGAAGAAACGTTCTTAAGTTTTATCGGAAGGTTTTATCTTCATAAAAATCACCCGAAACCCAAACAAGTTCTTGTACCTGTAGGTGCAGATAAGGAAATGTTAAAAGAGTTGTTAGAGGTGGATGTTCATATTCCGATGAGGGGGAGAAAAAAAGAGCTAGTAGAATTAGCGCAAAAGAATGCTCAAATTGCCCTTGATGAGAAATTTTCTTTAATTGAGCAAAATGAAGAACGTACGATTAAAGCAGTGGAAGATTTGGGAGAGAAACTCCATATTGAAACACCCCATCGTATTGAAGCTTTTGATAACTCTAACATCCAAGGTGCAGATCCAGTATCAGCGATGGTGGTTTTTACAGACGGTAAACCCGATAAGAAGGAGTACCGTAAGTATAAAATCAGAGACGTTCAAGGACCGGATGATTACGACACCATGAGGGAAGTTATTCGTCGTCGATATAAACGAGTAGTAAAAGAAGGGTTGCCACTTCCAGATTTAATTTTAGTAGATGGCGGTAAGGGACAAATGACTGCTGCTCAAGAAGTGTTAGAAAATGAGCTAGGCTTGGATATCCCATTATGTGGATTAGCGAAAGATGATAAGCACCGAACTAGTGAATTATTATATGGTGACCCGCCTACTATGGTTGATATGGACCGTCAATCTCAAGAATTTTATCTTATTCAACGTATTCAAGATGAAGTTCACCGCTTTGCTATTTCCTTTCATCGACAATTACGAGGTAAAGGTGCTATACAATCTGAATTGGACGAGATACCTGGAGTAGGTGAAAAACGCCGTCGTCTTTTACTAAAACATTTTAAGTCTATTGAAGGTATTAAGAATGCGGAGATTGCTGACTTTACAAAACTAGGAGTCCCTACCAACGTAGCTCAAGGTATTCTTGATTATTTAAACCAAGATCATGAAGAACCCCACGAAGAAGAACTTTAAATGTAACACCCTGTCTCTTTTAAGGAGTGACAAGGGTGTTAATAAAGCCTATCGCGTGTTTTTTGGTGTTACGTAACAACTTCAAAGTTAACGGATTGATTTTGTTTATCAGCTTCGTAGGCACATTCAGCTTGCTTATCTTTTAAAAGAGAGAGTTGTTCTGCTAGGAAGCCAGCTTCAAGTTTATAAGAGTAGGGTGGGTCATATGATAAGCGCTTGGAGGTCCACTCTCCTTTTAGGGAGAAGTGATACTCGTTCTTTTTCTCCTTTTCTAAGGTTATGTGCCCCCATCCCATTGTGGTAAAGAATGTTTCAATTTCATCTATAGTATGACATGGGTAATAACGTGCCAAGTTTTTGCCCATTATATAGAGAATGGTATCTGTTTCTTTTCCCAATAAATCAGGAAGAAGTTGTGTACGCAATACTTCATGCCCAATCAAGGAAGAAGGGATGTCTTTATATTGGTGGAATAGATTTGCGATTTGATCATTCATTTTGTTCATCCTCTCTATCTTCTTCTACTTAATTATTACAGGCAGATAGGGGTATGCGCAATGGATAAAGATAGCATGATGAGATAAGATAAGAAATGCATTCGAGTTTTTAGACGTTTAGGTCGTCAAATGTTAAGATATATAGTATTACATCAAATGGTCCTGTTAACTGTTTCCATTCTAGATACCATTTTAGTAACAAGTTTTCTTGACGCTTACAGACTATAGAAGTACAATAAACGTGTCACAAATTGTACTTTTTTACAGGCAATGTGGGGGGGATGAAAGCATACCTCTATTTTTTTAAACGTTTGTAAAGCGCTTTATTGTCTGAAAAGTGTGCATACCAAAAATAGGATTTACTTATTTATTGAGGGGGGTAAACGTCACAAATGGCAGCGAATCGAGAGTTTTTGTATCGTAGATTACATTCATTATTAGGGGTAATTCCAGTTGGAATCTTTTTAATCCAACACTTAGTTGTTAACCATTTTGCAACACGTGGACCAGAAGCATTCAACAGTGCAGCACATTTTATGGAGAATCTTCCATTTAGGATTGTGTTAGAACTATTTGTTATTTTCATCCCATTGTATTTTCACGCTATTTACGGAGTGTACATAGCTTTTACCTCCAAGAATAACGTATCGTCTTACGGATATTTCCGTAACTGGATGTTCTATCTGCAACGCATTTCAGGAATTATTACACTGATCTTCGTGACATGGCACGTATGGGAAACACGCATACAAGCAGGATTGGGAAATGTTGAAGTGAACTACGCATTAATGGAGAATATTTTGGAAAATCCATTTATGTTAGTTTTTTACATAATAGGTGTGATTTCAACAACGTTCCACTTTGCTAACGGCCTATGGTCATTTTTAGTTTCATGGGGAATCACAATGTCTCCGCGTTCTCAGGTTATATCAACGTATGTAACGTTAGGTATATTTGTATTGCTTAGTTATGTAGGAGTAGCTGCAATATTAGCATTTGCATTGTAATAAATGAAAACAATAAATGAAACGTTTGTTTTAGAGTATAAAAGGGAGTGAGTAGTAACAATGAGTAATGAAAACATCGTCGTAGTAGGCGGAGGCCTAGCTGGTCTTATGGCTACAATCAAAGCCGCTGAAGCAGGTGTACATGTAGATTTATTATCTCTTGTACCTGTTAAACGTTCTCACTCTGTATGTGCGCAAGGTGGAATCAATGGAGCGGTTAATACCAAAGGGGAGGGTGACTCTCCTTGGGAACACTTTGATGATACAGTATATGGTGGTGACTTCTTAGCAAATCAACCACCAGTAAAAGCAATGTGTGAGGCAGCACCAAGCATTATTCACATGTTAGACCGTATGGGAGTTATGTTTAACCGGACACCAGAAGGTCTGCTTGATTTCCGTCGCTTTGGTGGTACTCAACATCACCGTACTGCATATGCAGGAGCAACAACAGGTCAACAATTACTGTATGCACTTGATGAGCAAGTTCGCCGTCATGAAGTCGCAGGTCTTGTAACAAAATATGAAGGATGGGAATTTTTATCCTCTGTAGTTGATGAATCCGGTGTTAGCCGTGGAGTTATGGCTCAGAATATGACAACACATGAAATCCGTTCCTTCAGAGCTGATGCAACCATTATAGCTACAGGTGGACCTGGTATCATCTTTGGTAAATCAACAAACTCTGTTATAAACACAGGTTCTGCAGCATCAGCTCTATACCAACAAGGTGCTGTTTATGCAAACGGTGAGTTTATTCAAATTCACCCAACCGCAATCCCTGGAGACGATAAACTTCGTCTTATGAGTGAATCAGCACGTGGTGAAGGTGGACGAGTGTGGACGTATAAAGATGGCGAGCCTTGGTATTTCTTAGAAGAGAAATATCCTGCGTACGGTAACCTAGTACCTCGTGATATCGCAACACGTGAGATATTTGATGTTTGTGTAAATCAGAAACTTGGAATTAATGGAGAAAACATGGTTTATCTTGATCTTTCTCACAAGGATTCCAAAGAGCTTGATGTTAAACTAGGCGGCATCATTGAAATTTATGAAAAATTTGTAGGGGATGACCCGCGTAAAGTTCCAATGAAGATATTCCCTGCTGTCCACTATTCTATGGGTGGATTGTATGTCGATTACGATCAAATGACGACCATTCCAGGAGTGTTTGCAGCTGGAGAATGCGACTTCACTCAACATGGTGGTAACCGTTTAGGTGCTAACTCTCTTCTATCATCAATTTATGGTGGTATGGTTTCAGGTCCAAATGCAGTGAAGTACATTCAAGGTTTAGATAAAGTAGCAGAAGACATGTCTTCGAAGCTGTTTGATGATAAACTAAAAGAAGAGCAAGAGAAGTTCGATGCTATTATGAATATGAACGGTTCAGAGAACGCTTATCAAATCCACAAAGAACTTGGTGAGTGGATGACCGATAACGTAACAGTAGTCCGTAAAAATGATAAATTGCTTGAAACAGATAAGAAAATTCAAGAATTACAAGAGCGTTTTAATGATATAAACGTAAATGACACCACTCGTTGGAGTAACCAAGGCGCAATGTTTATTCGTCAGTTAGAAAACATGTTGCACCTGGCTAGGGTTATCACTATTGGTGCTTATAACCGTAACGAAAGCCGTGGAGCTCACTTTAAACCAGATCACCCTGATCGTAATGATGAAGAATGGTTAAAAACAACAAAAGCATCTTTCAATGCTGAAAAGAATGCTCCGGAATTCAGTTACGAGGATGTAGATACTTCCTTTATTGAGCCACGGAAACGAGACTATTCTAAGAGCAAAGGGGGTAACTAATAATGAGTGAAGACAAACAAGTTACACTTATTGTGACGCGACAAGACGATCCGGAATCAGCACCGTATGATGAAACGTTTAAAATTCCATACCGTAACAACATGAACGTGATTTCAGCCCTTATGGAAGTTCGTCGTAACCCTGTTAATGCAAATGGAGAAGCAACCACCCCTGTATATTGGGATATGGGTTGCTTGGAGGAAGTTTGTGGCGCATGCTCTATGATTATCAACGGAAAACCTCGTCAGTCATGTACGGCATTAGTAGATCAGCTTGAGCAACCTATTCGTCTAGCGCCTATGTCTACTTTCCCAGTTATGCGTGACCTTGGTGTCGATCGTAGTCGTATGTTTGATTCCTTGAAAAAGGTGAAAGCATGGGTGCCAATTGATGGTACATACGACCTTGGACCAGGGCCTAAAATGGCTGAAAATAAGCGTCAATGGGCATATGAGCTATCAAAGTGTATGACGTGCGGTGTTTGTTTAGAAGCATGTCCGAATGTGAATAGTAAATCCGATTTCATAGGTCCTGCAGCTATCTCTCAGGTTCGTTTATTTAACTCCCACCCAACAGGTGCAATGAATAAAAATGAACGTTTAGAAGCATTAATGGGAGAAGGCGGCTTAGCTGAATGTGGTAACTCTCAGAACTGTGTTCAGTCTTGCCCTAAAGGTATTCCTTTAACAACATCCATCGCTTCTATGAACCGTGAGACTGCATTACATTCCTTCAAAAGCTTCTTTGGAAGTGACCACGAAGTAGAATAAGAGTATAGTCAAAATCGGATACGCTGGATATTTTTTAACTCCAGGATAGTAAGTAAAGGAAGTTTAAAGGATCCTGACATGTCACCAGATGTGTCAGGATTTTTCTATGTTGTAATATACACATGGACGAAAGTTCTATATCAGCAAGGCAATACATATAGAAAAACGTTTGAAGCTAAGGAGGAAAATAATGAAAAAGATCTCTTATATTGAAAAACCAGAGGAATGGGAGAAGGACTTTATGTTTCATGTTCCGATTAAAGTACGATTTTCAGAAACGGATATGTTTGGTCATATGAACAATACTGCTCCGTTTATATATTTTGAGGAAGCTAGAATTGAATTTATGAAATCTATTGGAATCTTTGACATTGCAAGCTCAGAAATGGAGAGTATTCCGGTTGTAGCAGATTTACAATGTGATTTTCATCAACAAATTTACTTTGATGATCAACTTACATTGTACGTGAAGGTAAACCATATAGGTACAACTTCATATGATCTTCACTATATGGCTCTTAATCGAAGTCAACAACCATGTTTAACTGGTAGAGGAAGAATTGTTCAAATCAACCAAGATACAGGGAAACCTGTCGAAATTCCCCAGGAAATAAAGGGGCTACTTGTTACAAAATAATCGATTAGGATATGATAAGGTCAGGACAAATTTCCTGGCTTTTTTCGTTGTCTAAGAAATTATAAAATGTCGGCTTGTGCATAACTAAATAAGTTATAGAGGCCACGTCCAGCAAGCGCCCAGCGACCAAAATTCCTGCACCTCCTTACGATAAGTCAACATCGAATGCTTGCGCTCTTCGTGTTTCCTGTATCTCATACGAGATAGAGGAAGTTCGATTAAAATCGTTGCCAGGCAGCAACATCGAACCAACCCACGTCCTGTGGGCATCAGTTTGTACGTCGCTAACTGGGCGCCCTGAGCTTTTGTTCTTCTTTTAATTATGTAAGGAAAGAGGTAATTTTATTATGAAGAAAACAAACACATTCATTCAAAAGAATAAGATATATTTCATTCCCATTATATTCTTGCTTCTTTCTATTTATCTTATTACTGTTATATTAAAGTATCCTTATATCGGTGTTACTGTAGATGAGAATCCTAATAACCAATGGGTTGTTTCAGATATAGCTCCTCATAGTTGGGCAGATAAAAATAATATTAAAGAGGGAACCGTGGTGGAATTAATAGATGGGGTGAATCCCGGAGAATATTCGACTGTCCAATTGTTTGAAACGGTTGAAAAGGCATCCACTATTACGATGCATCTTAACGAATCAACAACCTTCACTCAAATTGAGGAAGAGGTTAGTTTAGATCAGTGGCTCTTCTATATTATATTTCCATCTGTATTTATGGTGATAATGTTACTTCTCTCTGTATTCATTCTTATACATAAAAAACATAGTCAGGCAGGACAAAAACTAATCTTATTCTTTCTTGCTTTAGGTCTTGCTTATCTAGCAGGAAGCGGGACCGCTAGAGGGGAATATATCTCTTCCTTAATAAATACATTTATGTTCCTTTCTACCCCGGCACTATTATTGCAATTCATTGATCATTATTTTAAAGAGTTAAATAAAACGTGGTTTTCTAGTCGTATTTATCAGTTTATGATAGTGATGGTTATCGTCATAACTGTGATTGAAGCCATATTCTTTTTTATCCACGTTTATCCTAATTGGTATGCTAGCTTTATCTCTGTTACGTTTGTTTTATTTGCACTCTTGGCATTTAGCGTGATTTTTAAAGGGTTTTTTATCTATAAAGAGTCAGAATACGCTCCAATCTTACAGTACTTGATTTTTGGACTAGTTTCATCGTTTGTCCCATTTACGTTTTTCTCACTTATACCTCAATATTTATTTGGAGTCACGCTTTTATCAGCTGAAATAGCCCTGCTATTCTTATTAACGCTTCCTCTAACATTCATTTATCTTATTAGTGCACAACGCCTATTTGATATTGATTTTGTTATAGGAAGAGTGCGTTATTATGCATACGTATCCATTATTCCTACAGTATTGTTGTTATTAATAATTATGATTGTTGTAGATTATGACTGGCATATTAAGCATGTATTTCAGCTATTCTTTAGCATTATAAATGTACTTATTGTGTTCTTGTATATAAAAGAAATATTTGATTTTCGAATCCAAAGAAATCTATTCGCTGAAAAAAACAACTACCACCAAAGTTTGCAACGATTTGTTCAGGAAATGAAGAAGGAAACAAATGCTATTGATTTATTTAAACGATTGAAACGTGAGTTAATAGATGTGATTGGGGTCGAGAATATATTTATATATTCTAAAAATACAATTTCTAATTATTATTGTGTGTATTATCCTATTGATGGAGATTTAATGGCAGAATGTGAGCAAAGGGTAAGGGAAACAAATGCTGAAGCGGGCACACTAGTAAATCTGAAAGTGCATGAGGGGTATGTATTAATTATAGGACATACCATTAGCAAGATAACCTATTTATATTGTTCAGAGAAACCAAATAAAACAGTATTGAACATTGATGAAAAGGCTTATTTACAAACCATGGCCTATAACACTCATATTGCGTTAGAGAATCTTTTACTAATTGAGGATTTGTTTCAAGAGCTTCAACATATGAAGAATGACGACCAGCAGAAATATCCTTCATGGCTTTCGAGGCTATTGTTTTCCTTATCAGATAATCAAAGGAAGCAAATAGCAGTTGACTTACACGACTCTGTTTTACAGGAACAACTGTATATATATAGACAAATGGATGACTTTATTAATCGGTATCATGATCAATTGCTTCCTGAGGTGTTGGATAAGTTAATCTTATTTAAGGAGCAAATGTTAGATAACATCCATTTGATTCGAGAGACTTGTAACGAACTTAGGCCACCTTTTTTAGAAGAGTTAGGTCTTGTGGCATCGTTAGGTAATTTAATCAATCAGTATCAACTCAGATCTAACTTTACGGTCCAATTTGATAGTAGTAAGTTTCAAGCAGAACTAGACAATGAATATATTTTAGGTATCTACCGTATCGTTCAAGAGCTATTAACAAATGCAATGAAACATTCTAAAGCAGATAAAGTCCTGTTAATTTTGAAGAATAACGAAGAAAATGTAGAACTCCAATATATGGATAATGGAGTCGGGATGGATATGGATAATAAAGTTGAAACATTCTCCCATATGGGACTTTCTGGAATTGAACAGAGAGTAAATGGTCTTAATGGTCAATTCCAGGTAGAAACCAAGCCTAATGAGGGTTTTAGGTTAACAATCATTTTCTATAAAGCGACTATGAATGATGGAAGGGGATCTATATGATTCGAATCTTAATAGTAGATGATCACCCTGCTGTTGGTACAGGGACCAAGACTTTGCTAGAACAAGAAGATGATATGGAAGTAGACGTCATATCTGATAGTTTACAAACTGAAAACCAATTAAACGAAAAAACATATGATGTATTGTTATTAGATTTATATATGCCAGGATTAAATGGTATTGAATTGTCCAAGCAAATCAAAACAGCATATCCAGATATGAAGGTTTTGATTTATACAGGTTTTGACTTAAGTACACATTTTAATCTACTGGTCGAATCCAATATCTCTGGTTTTGTTAGTAAAACTGCCTCAAAGGAACAGCTCGTCACAGCGATACACTGTGCTTTAAGAGAAGAAGTGGTGGTTCCATTACACTTGTTTAAACAATTGCGTCGTGCGGAAGCAAAAGTGAATGATACCAATTCAGAAGGAGATGAGAAAGTTCTTGCAATTTCTCTTAACGAGAAGGAGCATAATATTTTAAATGAGGTATCAAAAGGGTACACCAATAAGCATATAGCTCAAAACCTTCATATGTCTCAGCGAAGTGTAGAATATACATTAACCGGTATTTTTAACAAACTGGAAGTCCGTTCAAGAACGGAAGCTTTAATGAAAGCCAAGGAGCTTGGATTGATTTCAGAAATATAAAATTTGGATACCTTTATTTGGAACGGCTGCGCTTACACCTTCATAAGATATAAAGACTAAATAACTACCCTCGTTCATGCAGCTCTATGTCAGCAAGGAGGGGTTAATGCTTGAAGGAGAAAGACTATAAGCCGAAGCAACTACTGACGAAACGGGAAAAAGAAGTCTTTGAATTGCTAGTGCAAGACAAGACAACGAAAGATATTGCCCAGGAACTTTTTATTTCAGAAAAGACTGTGCGAAATCATATTTCAAACGCTATGCAAAAGCTGGGCGTTAAGGGGCGTTCTCAGGCTGTTGTTGAGCTCCTTCGCATGGGGGAACTCAAGCTATAGTGGAGGGCCGACTTTCTACGGGAAGTCGGTTTTTATTTCAATTTCAGAAAGTTTAAACCTTCTGATGGAACAAATGATTACTGCAATTAAAATTATATACGTAATGGGTATATCACTAGTCATGATTGAGCTTTTCTTAACCACCTTAAGAAAGTGTGAGCGTTTACTCGATAAAGATTACCGACTTAAACAACAGTATGTTCTTGCAATTTTCAGTAAAAACCGTAACAATTAATTTATTGAGTGATTTTTTGAGGAGGAAAGCCTTTTGAATCAGAGTACAGTCACAGAAGATAAAATTGCCGATATAGAAAAAAAATTACGGCATATATCAGGAATTATTAAGCAAAAAGGAAGGGAAATCTTAAATCACTATCCTATAACACCTCCACAATTTGTAGCATTACAATGGTTACTGGAATCAGGTGATATGACAATAGGAGAGTTATCGAATCAAATACATCTTGCGTGTAGCACTACTACTGATTTAGTGGATCGCATGGAGAAGAATGGGCTAGTAGAGCGTGTACGAGACCCAAATGATCGCCGTGTGGTTCGAATTCACCTTCTGGAGAAAGGTGAATCGATTATTCATGAGGTGATTGAAAAACGACAGGCGTATTTAGAACATGTGCTACGAAGTTTTTCAGGTGACCAAATCGATTTATTTCGTGGTCTATTAAACTCTATGCATGATGAAATGACAGTGATTCAGCAAGAAAATCAGGCGAACAACGAGAATTCATAAAAAGAGGCGATAGATGTTGGACCGACCTATAGGAGTTATTGATTCAGGAGTAGGCGGAATGACCGTAGCTAAAGAGTTAATGAGACAACTTCCTAACGAAGAGTTAATTTATTTAGGGGATACTTTACGATGCCCCTATGGTCCTAGGCCAAAGGATGAAGTTGTAAAATATACATGGCAAATGGTTCGTTTTCTACTTGATAGAGATATCAAAATGCTAGTCATTGCATGTAATACAGCTACAGCGTTCACATTGGAAGAGTTAAAGAATGAGTTGGATATTCCTGTGATTGGGGTTATTCAACCAGGAGCAAGAGCTGCTATTAAAACCTCTGAGAACCTACATATTGGTGTAATAGGTACGGAGGGGACAATTGATAGTAAAGCTTATACGAATGCGCTTAAGCATATAAATCCGAATATTTTTGTGAATGATTTAGCATGCCCATCCTTTGTGCCAATGGTAGAACAGGGAATCTTTACAGGGCCAAGGGCGAAGCATGTGGTTTCAGAAACTTTAGAACCGATGAAGCAAGCGAATCATATTGATACATTAATATTAGGATGTACACACTATCCGCTTTTGCAGGATACGATTCAAGAGGTAATGGGAGAAGAAATCACCATTATTTGTTCTGGCGATGAAACAGCTAGAGAAGTAAGTGTTATCTTAGATTACTATCAAACTCTTTACTATGGTGACCGCATTCCTCAGCATCAATTTTATGCAACAGGTGACCGAGAACTTTTTGAAAAAATAGCAAATGAATGGTTTGAAGAACCAATAGGATTCATCGAAGTAATTGAACTATAATTTTACTAACAATCTGCTATCTATAAGGTGGCAGATTGTTTTTGGTGGAATGTTATATTAACCATTTTCTTAGCTTCGTACACTGGAATGCCCAATTATGTGTTATTCAAGAATAGAGGCATAATCTTGAAGACTTGGAATAGAGATAGTTTGGGGGAGTGGGATGTTTCCGTAGATTAAAGGTGGCCGTGGAACAACTGGCATCCTGCCGGCGAGAGTCTCCTTGTTCCACGGCCACCTCCTGCGATGTTGGGAGAAATGGAAACATTGCGAAGTTAGAGAGGTTGAGGTATTTGAATATCTTCTGACGGTCTACACCCTAGTAAGTTCTAGTATAACAATTGGTTCATAACAAAAAATTCTTTGGCAAGAAAGCTAATGAACATTTAGTTAGCTGCTTGTAAAAAATAAAGTTTTATTTGTCCGTAAGATCTACCCAAAGAGGGATTTTTACTAAAAATAAGGGCTTATATGTTCTTTCGGGAGACATACAACATTTGGCCGCGCGTCTGTGAAGGCTCACCAGCTCGCCCGCAGGAAAGCGAGTTGCTTCACCGTAACCCCCTTCCACTTTTCAAGTATCGGACCCATCACCTCTTAAATATATTTCGAACGCTAAGTAAAACTATGCATGCTCATAAAATTTCGCCTAAGCTGGTCTAATTTTATTTATGGCTCGTATATATGGTAGTACAAACCATCATAGGAGGCGAAAAACATGCGAAAGCGTGCTATGTTATTTATGGGTATGTTTGCAAGTGTCACACTGCTATCGGGGTGTGTTTTTCAAGGGGAACAATCGTTAGAAGATATGGATACTCCACCAGAAGAAGTCAGTGAGCAGGCAGGAGAGAATGCTGAGCAAAATGTTTCTTCTGATGAAAATGCAGAAAACACGAATCAAGAAAAACAAGAGGTTGTTGTTTCCGAAACAGTTGATCGTCAATTATACTTGTTAGATGAGAATGGTATGGTAGTTCCGCAGACCTTACCATTACCTGAAGCAGAGTCTAACGAAGTAGCCCAACAAGTTCTTGAATACTTAGTAAAAGGTGGTCCAGTGACAGAGGTGCTTCCTAGTGGATTCCAAGCGGTATTACCTGCTGGAACTGAAGTGAATGGATTGAACTTGAAAGATGATGGCACCCTTGTAGTCGATGTGTCTAAAGAATTTACAGGTTATCGTGCTGAGGATGAATTGAAAATTTTGCAGTCATTAACCTACACTCTGACTCAATTCGATAGTGTGAACAAAATAAAATTACAAATTAATGGCTACGAAACAGATGTGATGCCGGTGAATAGTACACCGATATCTGATGGATATTCAAGAGCAAATGGTATAAATATTCATGTTGGCGATGTTGCAGATTTAACTAAAAGTGAATCTGTTACAGTCTATTATCCAGCACAGCATGACGATCAGTATTATTATGTACCAGTAACAAAACGAATTGATGCTTCAGAAGATAATATGTATGAAGCCATTGTTCAATCTTTGGTGGAAGGTCCTGATTACCAATTGAACTTGTTGAATGTGTTTAATCAAGACGTAAAGCTTATGGATAAACCATCCTATGAAGATGGGGTTCTTACATTGACATTTAATGAAAATGTACTTAGTAATTTTGAAGATCAATCGATATTATCAACTAAAGTAATGGATTCTTTAGTTCTATCTCTTACTGAACAACCTGGGGTAGAAGCAGTGTCAGTTAAGGTTGAGAATTTTGATCAAGTATTCTCAGAGGAAGGTTCAGTTATTGCAGAACCTGTTTCCCGACCTCAAATGGTAAACACAAGTAGTTTTTAAATGAATGAAATGGGTTATAATATAATGAAGACAAAGAGGCTAAAATTTACTAGCCTCTTTTTTTATTCCTAATCATGTTCTATTTAAACTTTCGCTGTAAAATATGTTACCATGAGCAAGGATAGATGAAGGAGGAGCAAGTAATGAGAACGGATGAACGTAAAGAAAATGAACTAAGACCAATACATATGGAAGCAGGTTATGTAAAGCACCCTGAAGGGTCTATACTTATAACCGTTGGTGATACAAAAGTAATTTGTAATGCAAGTATTGAAGATCGTGTCCCTCCTTTTATGAGAGGTCAAGGGAAAGGCTGGGTTACAGCAGAATATGCAATGCTACCTAGGGCTACTCAACAGCGAAACATTCGTGAATCATCGAAGGGGAAAGTCTCTGGACGTACAATGGAAATCCAACGCTTAATTGGTCGTGCGTTACGAGCAGTGGTGGACCTTGAGAAATTTGGCGAGCGCACCCTTTGGATTGACTGTGATGTTATCCAAGCAGATGGTGGTACACGTACAGCATCTATAACTGGTGCCTATGTGGCTATGGTTTTGGCTTTTGGGAAGTTAGTAGAAAATGGTACGATAAAAGAACTACCAATTAAAGATTATCTCGCAGCTACTTCTGTTGGGGTATTATCAAATGGAAGTGAGATATTGGATCTTTGCTATGAAGAAGATTCAGAAGCACAAGTAGATATGAATGTAGTCATGACTGGTAATGGAGAATTTGTTGAGTTACAAGGTACAGGAGAAGAAGCTACGTTCTCTTATACACAACTTCAGAAAATGCTTGAATTAGCACAGTCAGGGGTAAAAGAGTTATTTGATAAGCAAAAAGAAATCATGGGAGAATGGACAGCCCATATAGATCGTAACCGTAATCAATCTTCTTAAAAAGGATAATGTGTAATGAAAAAATTGATTGTGGCCACTAAGAACCAAGGGAAAGTAAACGAGTTTCGTGAAATGTTTTCAAAATATGGTATAGAGACATATTCTCTCAATGATCTAGATACGCATATACCAGATGTTGAGGAAACAGGCACGACATTTGAAGAAAATGCTCAATTAAAAGCTGAAACCATAGCAGACTTACTCCAGGTACCAGTGCTAGCAGATGATTCTGGTTTGGAAGTTGATGCATTAAACAAAAGACCTGGAGTATTTTCTGCAAGGTTTGCAGGAGAAGACAAAGATGATCATCGTAATCTTGAAAAGGTACTGGATGAATTAAAGAGCATTGAGAATCGTGAGGCAAGGTTTGTATGTGCACTGGCTTTAGCAATACCAGGTCAAGAAACGATTTTTGAACGAGGTACGTGTGAGGGAATGATTGCGACGAAATCCTATGGAGATAGAGGATTTGGTTATGACCCTATTTTTATCCCTCGAGGGTATGAGGAAACGTTTGCGCAACTCCCTTCAGATGTAAAAAATCAAATGAGCCATCGTAGTAGAGCGATACAACAAATGGAGACCTCCATCCAGAACATTTTAACGTAAGGGGAGATCACCGTGCCAAAAGTATTAATCATTAGTGATAGTCATGGGCTATCAGATGAAGTACAGAAAATCAAAGATCGCCACTCAGATGAAGTGGATAGCATGATCCACTGCGGCGACTCAGAGTTACCTTTTGATGATGAAGCAATGAATCAGTTTCAAAAGGTGCAAGGAAATTGTGATATGGATGAACGGTATCAAGAAGAATTAGATTTCACTATAGGTGATTTAACATTTTTTGTGACGCATGGACACCTATTCCGTGTAAAATCCACTCTAATGCCATTGTCTTACCGTGCAGATGAACTTGGAGCTCAAGTGATTTGCTTTGGTCACTCGCATACTGCTGGAGTGGAAATGGTAGACGGCAAGTTATTTATTAACCCAGGAAGCATTCGCTTACCAAGGGGGATTACCGAGAAAACATATGCAACCCTGTACTGGGAGGATCCCTCTGTCGTTACGGTAGAATTCTTTACAGATCAAGGTGTAGTTATACCGGATTTGACCTATACTGCAGATTTTCAGGCAGAAGATTAAATTCTTCTGCCTGAAACCATTGACATTTTGCTTATAAATTCATATAATTATTTTTGTTCGCTTCACACACGAAGCAAAAGATAAAAACATACTATAACATAAGAGATTTTCAATTGCGGGTGTAGTTTAGTGGTAAAACCTCAGCCTTCCAAGCTGATGTCGTGGGTTCGATTCCCATCACCCGCTCCATACATAAATACAAACTAATAATAAAATGTCCCAGTAGCTCAGCAGGATAGAGCAACGGCCTTCTAAGCCGTAGGTCGGGAGTTCGAATCTCTCCTGGGACACTTTCGCGTATGATATCCCGTCATTACGGCGTTTGACCATCGAATAATGATCCGTTGATTGTTTTCGAAATGGTTGCCGTAATGGCGGGATTTTTCGTATGTATGTCGGACTAAGACGCTTCCCTACGTAGGACTCACTAGAGTCAGCGAAAGGGAGCGTTTTTAATATGGCGAGAAAGTTTGTGGGAGAGAGGCGTCCGACGGCCGGTCAAAGAGTCCGACGGAGTACCGATGTCCCACGTACAGAATTTAACGAGGTTGATTATACGATTGAAGAGGCGTTAGAAATCTTTATTCAAGCGAAAGAAGCCGAAGGTGTTAGGGAGCGCACTATTAAGGACTATCGGAGTCATATCGAATATCTAAAAACCTTCGTAGATAGTGAGGCGTTTTATATCTCCGAGTTAACCTCGCAGCTTATCCGTAAGTATGTTAACTATTTACTGCGTGATAGAAAGGCGTATGAAGGCGATGAGAGGCGCGAAAAGGTATCGAAAGGGTTATCTCCTAATACGGTTAATATGCGTCTTAGAACGCTTAAAACGATGTGTCGCTTTTGGTATGCGGAGGGTATGATCGAAAGTAATCCGATGAAGAACGTTAAACCCGTTCGCTCCGATCAAGAAGACGAGGTAGAAGGGCTATCCGACGATGTAGTCGATAAGATACTCCGATATTATGACGAGAGACAGTTCGCAGAGTGGCGTGATAAGACGCTGGTGCTCTTACTTTTAGATACGGGGCTACGCATATCAGAAGCCGTAAATTTAACGATAGAGCAAATCGACATTAAGTCGTTAGAAATTACCGTACCTTCTCAAGTCGCTAAGAATCGCAAATATAGGGACGTACCTATTACGCACCAAGTAGCGAAGCGTCTAAGGGATTTACACGCCGAGTCTCAGTTATATTTCGGAGATACCGACCGGATTTTCATGAACGCTTACGGCGAGCCCTTTACAGACGACGCTTTCCGGAGAAGGTTAAATCGACTAAAAAAGAAGTTAGATATACCGCGATTACACCCGCACCAATTCCGGCATACATTCTGTCGTAATTACCTACTAGCGGGCGGCGATGTCTTCACCTTACAGAAAATCGTGGACCATGCAGACATCAAAACAACGAGGAAATACGTACAGATGGACCGCGAGCATATTAAGCAACAACACAATAAACACTCGCCAGTACGGCGTTATTTAAGTCGCTCATAGTGGGCGGCTTTTTTACGTGTAACATCGGAATAAAGTGTAAAATTACACCTTCGTTTACTTCCGATTGCCTCCGTTTAATCCTGTGGATAAGTACGTTAAACCCCGTCATATAAGGCGTGTAGGCTGCGGGTAACTACGGAGGAATGGCGGGGAATGTGCGGGGGAGTTCGCGGTTAGTCCGTAGTTACGCTGTGATACCGACGTATGAGTCCGTGGTGCTGACTGCTCCGTATAACCTGCAACGAGGCGCTCGGGCGCGGCGGTCCAAAATATCGAGGGCTCGACGAAGGTAAACGGAGGTAAGCGCAAACTAGCCCGCCGAATGTACGAAACTGGATAAAAACGTACATACAAAACGTTGACTTCTCGGCGTTTATTGAATATACTTGTATTAACGATATAATAACGTACATTCAACGTACGAAAACGGAGGTTATTGACGATGGCTGATAAGGAGAAAAACGTTCAACCTTTACGCACTTCGGCGGAAATAGACGAGATGAAATGGGCGCTTAGGCGCTTTTGTTCCGAGAGGGATCGCTTCCTATTTAGCTTCGGAATAAACACGGGCTTACGGGTTAGCGATATAGTCCCGCTAACAGTCGGAGATGTACGTAATAAAACCCACGTAATTAAGCGAGAGAAGAAGACGGGGAAGGCTCGTAGGTTCTACTTAAACCAGGCGCTTAGAGCGGACATAGACGCTTATATTAGCGGACTGGACGACGCCGAATATCTCTTTCCTAGCCGTAAGGGTAACGCTCATATATCGACCACACAGGCGTATAGAACGCTCGTAAAGGCCGCCGAAATGTTAGGACGTGATGACGTAGGTAGCCATACTATGCGAAAATCGTTCGGTTATCACTACTACAAACGGACGAAGGACGTAGCTGCGTTGCAAACGTTATTCAATCATTCAGCGCCTTCTATAACGCTTAAATACATCGGCATAACAGACGAAGAAATCGAAGCAAGTCTCGAAGATTTCTCGCTGTAAACGTAGTCAAGCGGGCGGAGTTCGTCAAGTGTTCCGCCTTTACATAACCCCCAACCATACCTCTTTCTACCCCCATTCCTGGGCTCAAGACCGACTATATGATATAAAAAACCCGGACCGCTCGAAGTTTTACCCAGGCGAACCTTTTGCGTCGTACGTTCTACCTCGGAAAAATTTAGCGAAATAAATTTCAATCCGGGGTGCTGGCGACATAAAAAAAGACGTCTCGCTGGACGCCTCTACTCAGTTTCCTCCGATATATACCGAAATATATCCTCGACATTGTACCGCTTATTTATTCCCTTTTCATCCGCTAACTCATTTAACGTAGTAACGATACGCTCTAAAGTTTCGAAATTGATCGCCTTAGCTTTTTCACTTACTAAGTCGCTTATAGTATTCGGCCTAATTTTCGCCTCTACCGCAAGTTTATTCTTCGTAATATCCAGCTCCGCAAGTATATTCGCTACCGTTATCTTTATATACGGCATACTATCGCTCCTCTCGTTAATTTAACTATATTATACACTAAAACACATCATGCGTTAAACTTTTTTCGATAAAACTATTGACGTTTAACTATTTGCGTTATATTATAAGTATAACGAAACGAGATAAACTTTATTCGTTAAATTTAAAAAAAGGGGTTTTTATTATGACAGTATTAAACGCGAGCAAGGTTGAATGGATCTCTTACGATGTTAAAGGCGAGGTAGAAAGACTGCTTGGAGAAAACGAGGTATTCAAACGGAAAGCTAAAGAGGCAGCCAACGACGATGATTACGTTTATTACAACGAAAGAGCTGCCGAAATTGAAACGGAATTCTTCTCGATGTGATTAACGTAACCCGTTGATATTCCGAGCGCCTCCGCAAATTGCTTCATCGGCATTCGGTAGACTTTTCGGATTTGGTAAAACGTCTCACAATCCATAGGAAAATCGTTCATCGCCATAATGCGCTCCCCCTTTTCACTATAATTTTTTATAGTATTTTCGCTAAAAAAAGCGCTGCCTTATTTGGCAGTTACCAATTTATTAAAACCTCTTCCTATAACTAGCCGCCAAATCTACTAGTTAGGTTCATAAGGCTGTTACTTTAATAGTGATTTTTTATTTAATTGTTCACTGATTAAAAATACCTTCCCTACATTACGCTTTTTGCAGAGGTTATGTTCACTACTAAAAAGCCCTCTTCCAAACATAGCCCGTCTTATGGATAGTAGGTTTACGATTCTAATTAAATAACCCCTGTCATTTGCTCTAGCTAAGTTAAGAGCAGATTGTTCACATATTCTCATATTACAGGTCACTAAGAAGGATTTAGTTCACGATTCCTCATATACCTCGATACAAATTTTGAAAATGTTCAAACGCTTAACGAATTTTCCTCTCTACTTTTAAGTGGAAAACTAATCTCCGAACGTACACGCAACTCACGAATTTTTTCTGATTTTTTGCGGAGGCAAGTCCGGCTTTACGTCGTACTCCAACACACAATACGGCGGAGCTTGAAAAATACCGGAGTCGTCCTCGTCCGCTTCTAGCTCTCCGTCCATTAATAACGATAATTCCGTCCCGTCCTTTTTCGGCTTCACAAGCGCGTTGTATTCCTTATCGGGGTTATAGACGGTGTACTCCGCGCGCCTCTCCGCTACCTGGTCCGCCGAAATTATATAATCGGCTAATACGTCCAGGATCGAGTAATTTCGTTCGCGCATTTTCTTCCGCGTGGCCGGGTGCTTCGTGATTTTCTTCGCTAAGTCTACGTGATTCTCCCATTCCGCTATGAAGTCCGAGGCTTGTTTAACTCTTACCGCCGGATTCCCCTCGCCTAGATTCTGCTGCCAAAATCGGAATAAAGCTCGGATTGCTTGCGTCGTTTTCGTTTGCATAACGTTTCTCCTCCTCGATTAATTATGGACCGCAAAAAATACCCCCTTTTTCGGGAACAAAATCGCCAATTTACCCCCTTTTTCGGGAACAAAATCGCCAATTTACCCCCTTTTTCGGGAACAGTAAAAATCGGACATTTTCGCAAATAAACGCCTCTATATCAAGGGTTTTGGGCGATTAACTGCGATTTTTAAAGTGACTCGGATATCTTAAGGTCTGTATCTTATTACGTATATAACGCTAATAGTCGAAAGAGGTAAAACCTTTTAAGTTTCATGCGTCCTTCATTCGTTTCACTCATTCAGTCCGCCACATACCACCTTACGGAAGAACTTAACTCCGAATAGTAATACCTCCGAAAATGGTATAGGCCAAGGAATGAAATGACGAAGGCGGCGGGCGGTTTTTGCCCGGCTGATCTCAGAACGAAGTTCCCCGCTTATTTCCGCCCTTCTACTATTACCTCCGTATATACTGCGGAAGCGTAACGCAATTTGCGTAATTTTTTCGTAAATAAAAAACCCCGCCACTAGGGCGAGGCTTGTACGTTCTACAAGCGACGAGAATTTATTAGATATGATTTACGAGTATGCTGTAGAACAATATAAAAAAGTTATTAAGTGGGGGGTATAAGATATGGGCTATATTCAAGCTGTAACGGATTTGTACGAGCAATTAGAAGGAGAATTTAAGGAGTTATCCGCAGAATTAAAAAAGCGATATGGAAGCGCACCACAAGGAAAACGGCGGCTTCATTTTTGCTTTCTACGAAATGCAGCGAGATATGAGCGAACGTTTTCCGGACTTAACACAATCCGACCTAGCTCGATTAATGTTTATCGGCACATACGTCGGATGGCAGGGCGGCGAGCTTAGTTACGGTAACGGTGTTAGGATCGACCGTAAAGTTCTCGAAAAATTACTCGACATAAGCCGTAGCAAATTCAGCGAGTTTTTCAGCAAGTTGACCGACCTCGGCATATTAAACGAGGATAACACCGGAGCAATCCGAGTTAACCCTAGCGTATTTTACCGAGGAGCTGAAAAGGATTTTAAGAAAGTAGCCGGCGCCATGCAATACACGCGAGTATATCGGAAAACTATCCGCGAGTTATATGCGATGTACAACGGCCGAACTATCAAACAACTCGGATTAATTTACGCGGTGCTACCTTACATTAACTTTAACTATAACATCGTCTGCCACAATGCGGAGGAATACAACAAAGACAACGTTAAGCCGATGACTACAGCCGACCTAGCAAAGAAACTCGGCTATTCAAAGGCGGAGCAACTGACGAAGGCATTACGAGGTGTTAAATACGAAGGTCAGCGTGTTTTTGGCTTCTTTGAATGTGAGGACGACGCAAGAAAGAAGAAAATCGTGGTTAACCCTAACGTAATCTACGCGGGTAGCGGTGAAAAGTTAGACGGAATAAAAATCCTATTTAAGAGCGCTTAATGTAAAGCGTATTTTTTATGCTCTTTTTTAAGGAGGTGAGGCGAAATGAGCGAGGAAACGGTTTGCAAAGTATCGCAACACTACTCAGCAGATAGTGAGCTTACGACGTTAGTTATCGACGTCGAAACAGGCGAAGTGCTCTACAGAAGTACGCAACAGACCTCGGACATCTACGCAGTACGAAAGATAGTCGAGGGGTTGGCTTACGATGAGGCCGTTAAATTTACTTTCGGTGGAAATTACCGGTTAGAGGAATAAAAATACTTAATCGGATTGGAGGGATTGGATGGAGGATCGCACACATAACTTAGCGCTATATCTGATCGGACTGGCGCTTTTGCAAAAGAACGGTAAAAAATACGTTCATAGAGAAATAGACCAAGCAGTTGAAGAGTTACAAAAAGACTTAAATCTAAAAAATTAATTTAAAGGATGGGATTGGATTGGATAGAAAAATGACTGAGGAATTACAAGGTTTAATCGAGGACTTAAAGCACCTTAACGAAGAGGTAAAGCAAGGAAACGAGGTGCTGCGTTGTGGCTAAGGATAACACGAAAATATGCGTAGTTTGTGAAAAGGAAAAATCGCTAACCGAATTTAATAAACGCGCTTCGGAGACGGACGGTCGCCGCAAGGAATGCCGTATTTGTCAGAAGCAAGCAAACGCAGGCTACCGCAACACTCCAAACGGTAGATTAAGACGGGCTTTCCACGTTGCTAAAGCGAGGGCTAAAGCGGCGGGCGCTTACGATACCTTAACTTTCGAGGAGTTGAAGGAGACGTTCGACGCTGCGGTAGACCACGGTTGCGTTTATTGTGGCGGGGAGTTAGAAAACGATTGGTCGGTCGAGCATGTTATTCCGTATTCAAAAGGCGGTACGAACGAGATTCATAACGTTGTAATAGCTCATAACGCTTGCAACTTCCGTAAGCATAACCACGCTCCGGCCGATTATTGCGAAGCGCCTGGCTCCTTAGACCAGTTAGCGGCTTATCTATACGTTATGTCGGACGGTAAGTACGAAATAGACGAAGCATACGCGCTCTTAAAAAGTGGTGAGGCGAATGGGGAATAAACTTTGGCGGATGGAGCCTGGTTGGCTCGGAGGCTATACGGAAGACCGCGACCTCATCCGGAATATAAAGCGTAGCAAAAAGGATTGGTCGATTATGGCCGACTACTTTATCAGAGGACGATTAAAGGGCGTTCAATTTAAGATACCAGCGGACAAAAGGCGGGTTGCTGAAAATGCGTTCGGCGTAACGGTCGAAAAATCGAATAAATAAAGGCGTACAGGCGTTTTTATCTTTGTAGGAACTATAACCCTAGCGAGTGAAAGAACGTCTTTTATTTACGCCAATTTCTTTAAAAATCTGCGTATATAGTACAGAAATAAACGGATAAAGGGGCGGGTGAGTTGGACGGAAAGTACGGGGAGCATGAAGTCGTTTATTGTACGCTTGCCTTTACCAAGTCGCAAGAAAGCGGCGTAATCGCGGCTGGCGTCCAGTTTGTACGGAAACATAAAACCACGGAAGGCAAAACGGAGCACGAAGTATTAAAAGTGGCGTCGTTATACCTCGACGAGCCGGACTTATCGTCGTATAACCAAGCGTGTCGGGCCGTGATGTCCCGGTGTATTTCGGAGCTTCCGGAAGGTACGAAGTTAGTCATATTCCACAGCGCGCAAGCCGTTTTTAATCGGAATAAGGCGTTTGTCAGGCAAATCACGCCGCAGGCCGAGAGTTACGGCGTAGAAGTTAAAGCGAAAAAGTTTGACCGCAGGAACAAAGCCACGCAAGAGGCCGAGTTATTAGCGAATGACGCAATAAAACGTAAAGTAAGTGTAATAAACCAAATTCAATAAAAAAGGGAGAGATTTTTAATGAGAAATCCAATGCACGAATTATACGAAATCAAAAATAAATTTCACGGCGGAGAGTACGTATCGGAGGAAAATTTAAAACAATTAGAAAATATTTGCAGAACCACAGGCAACCAAGAAGCTAGGTCACTTTATTCGCAAGTTAAAAAACATCTAAAAGGAGACGATCAATAATGACTACATTCAAACAATCAGCAACCTTAAGAAGTTTAACTCAGGAACTTAAATCTAGAAAAGAAGAGCTCTCGGAAAATTTAAGAGGTTTTGATATGGCAATCGAAGAAACCGACAAACAAATCACAGAAAAACAAGAAGCTATTGAAGAAGGCGTTTCCGTAGACGAGGAAGTCAAATACCAGCAAGAAATTCAGTCTTTGGAGGCTACAAAAGACGTACTAAACAGAAGAAAGGGAGAAGACGAAAGAACTTTAAACCCCGTCATTAAAGATTTAGAAGAAAAGGTTATTCAACAATTAATTTCAGACGTAAAGAAACAAAAAGGCGAGGCTTTCGAACAAGCAAGGCAAGAAACAGCAGAAGCCTTAAAGAAGTACCAAGACAGCCTAGCTCGTTTTTACGAGATAAATAACGAAGGTAGAGACTTTATCCACGGATATACTAACTTACTCGGTGATTTCTTCGATGAAAGAGCTGAGGGAACTATGTACCGAAATAAGTCTGTTATATACGGCGATTCAAAAGCTGGAATTGAAGGTATAACCGAACCGCAACAATTACAACTAATAAACTACGGAACTATCAGAGGTAAGTAAATGAAATACACACTCACTTGTACGTACGTTGAAGACGATAAATTCGGAGTTTTCACCTGGGCGCTTTCAAATTTCGAAGGCGTCCTGCACTCCGATTCTATTATTGCGCTAGGCGAGCGGAAATCCGACCGTACTTATTGCGGTCATATCGCTTTACGTCGGGCGTTAAGGCAATCAGCTAAACTAACGGAGGGCGTGGTCGATTTAACGGTCAAGCTAGACGAAGGGCTTATCGAGGCGGTAGGTTACGAGCTTCTACCGGAAGTCTCGACGCCTCTATATCCGGCTTTAAAGGAAACCACCGAACGAGCTTTACGGAGATTCGAGAAGTACCAGCTCGCGCAGATTACCGAGGACGTGGACGGCGGTATGAGCGTAGACGAAGCTACGGCACTCGATGAAGCGGAGGATCGACTAGAGAGGTTGAGAACGATAGGCGGGCGGTTGGACCTTTGGTTTTTACGAATAACAGCACCAACAAAAATTATAAAATAGGAGAGGTTAAAATGGCAGAACCTAAAAACTTAGAGCAAGCGTTAAAACAGTACCACGGAATTAAGGACAAAGAAACGCAAGCAGCTGAAAATATTCGCAAACAAAAAGCAGACCTACAAACGGAAATAGCTGACTTAGAAAATAAGCTCGCCGAGCACCAACGGGAAACTACTTTAGATATATCGGATAAAGCATTACAAACAGAAACCGATTTAAAGCAGCAAATCACCTCGGCAAAGTTGAAGCTGCAAAGTCTCCAAGACAAAGAAGGCCGTCTTAGTTTCGGCAGAGACACGAAAGCAATCGGTAAAAAAGCGGTGGAGTTTGCGAAGCAGGAAAAGAAAGAAGAATACGACGAAAAACTTCCGGGAGTGCTAGACGCAATCGAAAAAGCAAAACGTGATTATCTATTGGCGGTAGTTGCGTATCGAGATTTAGAGAACGACCTTAAACAAGGTATTTCGGACGTCGGGCTAGAGGTCAATCATCAAATTACAAACGATGATTTTCCACGCGTACGTGAAATTGCGTGGGGTTATCGCGATCACCAGCACACAGACGGCGAAAAGTATGCGGTAAGTGAGGCCGACATACAGCGAGCAGTGAAAGAAGGTAAATTCAGCAAATACGAATAACTAGAACGAACGTCACGCGATGAAGAGGTAGCGGCCACCTCGGAGCGTGGCGATTTTTATATACCAAAAACAAAGGAGCGGATGAATAGTGCTAAACATTAGAACAAACGCAAAGGGCGATTATATTTTCGAAGGTGACGAAGAGGTAATGTCTAAGATTTCCGGCGCCAATTTATCGAAGGTAGACTTGTCGGACTATAATATTAGTTTCGACGTACTTTATCGCCTATACGACCGCGCTAAGTCGGTGCAAGGCGGTAAATCGGTCAGTTACGAGCAAATTCTTACGGAAGATGGTCCGGAAAAAGGAGAGGCTACGTACACGAATTACGCGGACTTATACGCGGCCATGAAGCAAAGGTTAATCGAAAGAAACCAGCTAATTAAGCAAAAAGGATTACGGTAAAACTTACGCGATGAACGGTAGTCTGACAAGCTACCCGGAGCTAATATGTCCTCCTAACGGGCGCCCTTACTACTAGGGGCGTCTTTTAATTATGCAGAAAGCGAGGTGAAGACGTATGGAACAAACCAAAAAAGCGAGGATTTCAGAAATAATCGATGAAATAAGCGCGCTAGAAAAGCCATTACACGAATTGTCTACAGGTCAACGCACAATACCGGAGACCAAGCGCGAACTAGATATACTCTACAACGCGGGTAAAGATCTTCGTGCTTTCGATGAGAAAGAAGTATCTTTACTAGGACAGAAAACAATCGAGTTTCATAGCACGTTAAAACAATTTCGACTAGCAATCCACAAGTATAAACCTAAGCACAAAAAAGTAAGAAAGCAGTCTCAACGGTTACTCGATGTCGCTAAACAAGTCGGCGAGATTGAACAACGAGTATTAAAAATTATCGAAACTGAGGAGGTGTAAAAATTGAGTTATGATTTAACAGCTAAATTACAACTACAGGACAGGTTATCAAGACCATTAAAGAAGGCAACAGATCAAGTTAAAAGAACGCAAAGACAGACCGAAGGACTATCCGGAAGAATGAAAGCGTTAGACTCCGGTATGAAGAACCTTGCCGTCGGAGGTGTAGCAGCGTTATCGACAGGGTTAATTGCGATGACAGGTTACGCAGCCAAAGTCGGCATGACCTTCGAGGCGGAAATGGATAAAGTTAAGGCGGTAACTGGCGCTACTACCGCAGAAATGGCGGCAATGACGGAACAAGCGAAGGAGCTCGGCAAGCAAACGCAGTTCTCGGCAACTCAAGCAGCACAAGCGCAAGCGTTTTTAGCGCAAAGTGGCATGGATACGAAAGAAGTTATGGGCTCTATGCCGTCAGTGCTAGACTTAGCGGCTTCCGGACAATTAGACCTAGCGCAAGCTTCCGACCTTGCTTCGAACGTGCTTTCCGGGTTTAACATGGAAGCGTCGGAAATGGGCCATGTATCAGATGTACTTGCTAAGTCCGCAGCGAGCGCGAATACTTCCGTCGGACAGATGGGCGAAGCCCTTAGCTATTCTGCCCCTATAGCACAAGGCCTCGGTATTTCGCTCGAAGAAACCGCGTCAGCTATAGGCCTGTTTTCTAATGCAGGAATACAGGGGAGTAGAGCGGGCAGCAGTTTGCGAGGAATGTTATCGCAATTACAATCGGCTACCGGCTCGACGGCGGACAAGTTGAAAGAATTAGGACTTTCCGCAAAAGACGTCAATCCAGCGGTACACTCCTTGTCTGATATAGTCAAGACGTTGAAGGACTCCGGTGCTACGGCAGCGGACGCCATGAAACTAGTCGGACAAGAAGCGGGCCCTGGACTAGCGGCGTTATTGACGCAAGGATCCGGAAAGTTAGACGAAATGACGGAGAAATTCAAAAATGCCGACGGTGCCGCGTCTAAAATGGCGGACACCATGAACGACAACTTACGCGGTAGGTTACGCGAGCTTAAATCCGCATTTGACGGGCTGGCGCTAGATATATTCGACCAAATGAAGCCGGGGTTAAATTCACTTGCGAAGGACGCGAAGGACTTTGTAGGTGTATTGACCGCCGGTTTTGCTATTTTATCGGGGCAAGACGTAAAAGGCGTTAAGCAGCTTACGGAGGTATTCGGCGCAGCAGACGGCGGAACGGAAAAAGTTGTTCGCTGGTCGAACGCTTTCGAAACGGCGAAGCAAAAGTTCAATACGGCAAAGGACGCGCTTACGGATGTCTACAACCAATCGAAGAAGGTAGCCAACTGGATTATTAATAATTGGCCGTTGGTATCAAACATCATCGTCGGAGTGGCTACGGCTGCTACAACGTTACGAGTCAGTTTCGCGGCGTTATCTATTATTCGTACGATAAAGAACTCTATGCTGTTGTATCAAGCGGCTGCTTTCGCTACTACGGCCGCACAACACGGTCTGAACGCGGCTATGAGAGCGAATCCAATCGGAGCGGTTATTACGGCGCTTACCTTACTAGTTACGGCTGGTGTTCTGCTTTATAAGAATTGGGGGAAAATTACCGAAAAAGCAGGTCAATTATGGAGCGGAATACAAACGGCTTTCGGACAAGTAGGTTCTTTTGTGGAAGGCGTTTTCTACCGTGCTAAGTCTGCGGTAGTAAGCTCTATTAATACGATAATCGAAAAAATCAACGGAATGATAGGTAAGATTAATTCGATCCCCGGTGTTAACGTGCCGATTGTTCCGAAAGTATCCGCACCGCAAATTCCGGACTCCGTCGCACAATCGCAAGGGCTTTCACCGATGGCTGCGCGAGGCGTGCAAGTAGACGGAAGCCACAAAGCCGGGCTTGAAAGAGTGCCATATGACGGTTACGTTGCTCGACTGCATAAAGGCGAACGCGTACAAACGGCGGAAGAAGCTAAGGAAGACAGAAACGGTGGAGAAGGTGGTAATACGTACAACTTTAACGTTAACTACACCGGACGTGGAAATACGAAGCAGGACGCCGAGGAACTTCTTTACGAAATGTCTAAGATTATCGAAAGAAAAGGGGCAAGAATGGCTAGCATTTAATTTACAAAGGAGAGGAATAAATGAAGCACCTTATAAAAGCGGCGGTTTTATCGGGATATATCCGACTATTCGGCGCTAGAAACTACAATAAATACGGAGGTATAAATAATGAGTAGAATAAAAGAATTAGAAAAAAGGCTTGATAGTAAACAAATACAAGCGGCCAATCTATTAGTAGCTAACGAGTTCGCAGGTAGAGAGGAGAAGCAAACACATCAAGAAATAGCGGACGAGTGCGGAATCTCACGCATGACACTTTTCAGATATAAAAAGAATCCGGACTTCGTTACGTACATGGACGCTCAAAGCGAGCTGACTTTAGCGAGTTATCGTTCTTTGGCAGATGCGCAACTTATGAGGCTAATTAGTGGTCACGGGCAAAACAACGGGCTTCCGAGCGTGAAAGGGTTAGAATTGTATTATAAGCTATTCTCGAAACTGGTCGATAAGTCCGAGGTTTTACACGTCGAAGAAAGTCCTAAGCACAATACCGACGCAATTAGAGCGGAAATTGAACGCTTCAAAAGCCGCAAAACGGACGAAGGAGAAACGACAAAGGACGACTAAAAACTATTGTGGCGGGGGTTGCAGCCTCCGTCTTTTTAATTTATGCTTATACATAGTTAGTAAAATATGGTAAAGGGGTGGGGTTATTTATGAAAAAAGTAATGGTGATTGTAACGTTATTCGGGCTCTTTATTCTTGGCGCGTGTAGTGGAGGAGCAGCGGAAACTAAAAGTTTAGATGGTATCGAGCAGCACTTTAAAGACGTGGGGCTTGAGGTAGCAGACGAAAAGCAGGATAAAATGTTTCAGATGATAGGGGCGAAGAATGGCTTCGGTTTAGATGTGGAAGGTACTGCAATCGAACTTTATGAGTTTGACAAAGGGGCTGACCAATTTAAAGTAATAAAAGAACAAGAAGCTATGAACGGGACTCCAGTTACACTTAACGGGAATTTAATCTTATTAATGCACGGCGAAAATAAAGAAGTCGTAGAAGCTTTCGAGGAATATTAATTAGACGCAAACGGCGGGTAGTCCTTAACGGGGCTGCCCGCTTTTTTTTATCCCCAAAAGTCCTCGTAATCCACATTGTATCCTTCTTTATTCAACGCTTTAATTATTTTCTTAGCGTTTTTAAAAGAAGGCTCATTGTCGTTAGAGCTAGCTATTCGACTAATAGTATTCCGATTTACTTTACTAACCTTCGAAAGCTCCTCTTGTGTAATTCCGTACTTATCCAGGAACTTACCGAACCTCGATCGTTTCTTCCCTAGACCGAACATCGCAACCTCAACCTTTCCTAAGTAATTGTATAGCACCATCATCGACAGATAGCTCGATTTTTATTCACAAAAATGAGATTTTCTCACAAAAGTGTGAATAATGTACAAGCGGAGGCTAATACGTTCTAATATGCACAACAAATTGCGAAGGGGCTGGCGAAACAGATTACGTTTTACCTATTCGAATTAAATAGCGCAGGCTGCAGCTTAAAACGTAGTTAAGAATCGTATAATTTCGGAGGTTAATAGGTTAAATGGATTTCGTTTTAGGAGGGACTATCTCTTATTGAGATACTTTGAGGAGGTGGAGCGATGTTTGTAGAAATCCTATCAAGCGCGGCGATGGGAAGTTTGCTCGGGTACACATACATTTATCAAGCAGGTTTAGGCGGGAATGATAAGAAGAAAATCGAGAATATAGCAAAGAATTGCGGCTTAGTTGCGAAAGACGGCAAAACTATCCGGATCCATCGGCGTTCAAAAAAGGACGGCTATACGGAGTATGTTTTCCAAATACCGCAAGGGCTGTCTGCGAAAGAGTTCCGGAATAAACTCGACCATTTTCAAGACGGTTTAAACATAAAGAAAAGCGTCCTAGACCTCGCACTTTCCGACTTTAAGGAGGTTAACTGGCGAGGCGATTTATTATCCGAAATAAGAGCGGTAATTGAGAAGCGACAAAAGCTCCGGAAAACAGTCGAGGTAGAGTTCGACGGTATGCTGAAATTCCGTGTTTATAACGAAGGCCTGCCGGAGTTGTTCGAGTACACCGAGGAGTTATTCGATAAGGTGAAGACGTGGGAAATTCCGATAGGCGTAGCGTTAGGCGGCCGATTAATTAAGCATGACTTCGATAAACTCGCGCACATGATTATCGGCGGAACTACTGACTTCGGAAAATCGAACGCTTTAAAGGTAATTATTACGACGCTTATCCATAAGCAGCCGAAACATGTATCGTTCTCTTTAATCGACCTAAAAGGCGGGCTTTCATTTAGTCGCTACAAAAACGTTAAGCAAGTCGATCGAGTAGCGAAGAACAGTAAAGAAGCGCTCGAAGCCTTAGAGGCGGTGCAACTACGACTAAACAAAACGATGGAATACCTCGAAGCTAACGGTTACGAGGACGTCAAAGAAGCGGGTATAAAAGACCGCCATTTCATCGTCATAGACGAAGCTGCGGACATAGCAGACAACGATAAATGCCAGGAGATTCTGAAGGACATAGCGCGGCGAGGTCGGGCGGCTGGCTTCCGGTTGTTGTACGCGACTCAATATCCTACGAGAGAAACGGTAAGCTCGCAGGTGAAGCGGAATTGTATAACGCGATTATGCTTCGTACTAGATACGGAGATAGCGAGTCGAGCGGTGCTAGACGAAGGCGGAGCGGAGGAGCTGCCGTTAATACAAGGGCGGGCGATTTATAAAGCGCATAAGAAAACCGTCATACAGACGCCTTATATCGAAAATAAATTCATCGAGAAAACCATTCAACCGCACGTTAATATCCGAGCTAAGAGGGAGAGTGGGAAACGCCATGAACAAGGTCATACAAAAGGAACAACGCGAAGAAAACATACTCTTATCGTTGAAGAAACTGCATTATCTTAGTCGATCGCAACTTCAAGCCTTACATGACTTAGGCAGTACAAGGAACGCGCAAAGAATCCTCCAAGATATGTCGCCGTACCTATCAAGTTTTCGGGACGGCGAGAACGTCTACTACTTAAATAAGGAAGGCCGCGAACGAGTTAACGCTAAAAAAGCATTTAAGAAGACGACGCAAGCCCGGCATTACCTTATGCGTAACTCTTTATACATCGCGTTCGGTTCTCCGGCTACGTGGAAGAACGAGGTTAAGCTAGAGGTATCGGGCAACGTGAAGGTAATTGCCGACGCTATTTTTACGCGAAACAACCAATACCATATTATCGAGGTCGATCACACGCAGAAAATGAGTAAGAACCGCGGGAAAATCGAGCGTTATAAGCAACTAATCGAGCTCGGCGTATTCCAAAAGCATCCAATATTCACCTGGATAACGACGACGGCTTATCGCGAAAAACAGTTAAGTAAATTGTTAGACGGAATGGAACATCAGATATTTACAATCGCAGACTTTCATTAAAGGGAGGGCTTAGTATGGCTAAGCGTTTATTTCAACCGAAAGTACAAACGGTGGGTAGTGTCTCGGAGTTCTTAAGCGGAGAGGGTACGTTAAAAAAGGAAATAGCGAGGTTTAATCGTCACGCAGCGGCCCACGGGTTAAAGGCGAGTTTAACCACGTTAGCAACCGGAGTTACGGCGGTAAGCATTACGGGCAAAGCGTTCGTAACTCACGCCTCGGCGCAAGCAGTTACCGTGCAAGGCGGGCCGGTCGACTACGTGAAAGGCAAGGCGAAGGAGCAGATCGTTCAAGCGTTCCAGCCGTTGGTCGATATGATACAGGCGCTAAGTTATCCGATAGCTCTCGTAATGCTGACGGGTGGGGCGTTGCTATTTATGATAAATCAGAAGGACAAAGGAATATCGCTCATACAAAACGCGTCTATCGGCTATATCCTCGTCCAGCTAATGCCGTTAATGATGCAACTACTCGTAGGTATCGGCGGAGCGGTCGGTTAAGTCCTACGTACAGACTACGTATACAATAAGAAGAAACGCGGAAATTTCTTACGGTTGTACTTTCGACATCCTTCGGGTAGAATAGTGTACGTAATACACAAAACGACTCGAACGTGAGACTCGTAGGGAATCCGTGAGACTTTGTAAAATCGGTTTGACCACCGATAAAGCCCGTCATAATGACCGTTTGATTGTCCGTAATGGTAAACGGAATTACATACGCGAAAGAAAATCGGCCTTCTAAGCCGTAGGTCGGGAGTTCGAATCTCTCCTGGGACACTTCGTTTTACGAATGGAAAGGAAGACATTAGGTTGATTACCTAATGTCTTCTTTTTATTTAGGATTATTGGTTGGAACTTCGTAACTTCATAATAAGTATTCTTAATATATATTTTTGTTAAAGAATGTTATGATGTTTTCAGGTGAAGATAAGTGAAACATTCAACATGAAAAAAGGAGTTTTTATCTTCATATCGAATGTATATTTAGGAGCTCGTGTATTTGGAAAATGATGAATACTAGGTCGATGGATACATATGATAAAAGAAAATCAAAACAAATAATGAGGGGAGGGACAACATGACCAAAGAAAAAGCAGATGTCGTAATATTTCCGAAATGGAAAACATCTTTAGAAGAAAATGGGCTAGCAGCCTTGAAGGCAAAAAAATATGAAGAAGCACTTGAACATTTTGATCAGTTAATACAATTTGAAGCTGCAAATTCAGAAGTGCTGACTGGTAAATTAATTGCGCTGATGGAGTTAGGTAGGTACACAGAAGCAGAAACAATTTGCCGTGATTTAATGAAGTTAGATGATGGTCACTACTTCCAATACTTACATATATACTTAACTGTTTTATTTCAGACAAGTCAATACGAAGAGCTAATTGATTTACTAGATGAAGTTTTCAAATCAGATGATATCCCGCAAGAACTTAGACAACAATTCTGGCAACTATATGATATTACTGAAAAGCTAAAAGTAGATGAAACGAAAACGGAACATATGGAAAGTTTAGATGAATTTTTGGTAGCGTTGGATACAGAAGATGTGAAAACGCAATGGCAACTTTTATCTAAATTAAGAAAAACAAGTATTCAGCCTTATTTGAATGATGTAGCTCCATACTTAAAAAAAGAACATATTCAACCTGTCATTAAAACGGCACTTTTGCAATGGATGCAAGAGCAACAAGTAGAAAGAAATGTAGAGGTACAAAAACTTGGAGAATCGCTCGTAGTTAATCCTAGTGAGCTATCAGATATCCTTGCTCACCCATCATCTATACATATATTGAACTTATTAAATGAAGTGGAACAAAATAATCCAACCTTATATGAGTTTATTCAACAACTTTTATTTAGGTATATGTACGTGAGATTTCCGATTATGCCAAATGATAAGGAATTACCATCTATAGCCAAAGCCTTGTTTGAATTAAGTTCTACATATCTACAACTTGAGAATGAACCATTTCCTATGGCATCCTCAATACCAGATGATTCAGTGGATGTATGGAAACAACAAATTGAATACTATGAAGTGCATTATTTCTCTGTATTAGATGAATAATGCAATATGCTTTTTTAGTGAAATGCATTCAGTATTTCTATTAATGGAATCATCATATGGTTGATTGTTGAAAGCAGAAAGTATTATGTTATAATAAGGTGGTTGCAATTTATACACTGCCTTCTTTTGTATGTAGATTACGAAACAACCATTATACACAATGAATGTATTAATAGATTTTGGAGGGAAAATCATGTCAGCAAAATGGGAAAAGTTAGAAGGAAACGAAGGTCAATTAACAGTAGAAGTAGATGCGGAAGAATTTGACCAAGCCTTAAATCAAGCATTTAAAAAAGTAGTAAAAGACGTCCAGGTACCAGGATTCCGTAAAGGAAAAGTACCTCGTCCGATTTTCGAACAACGTTTTGGTGTGGAGTCTCTTTATCAAGATGCTCTAGACATCATTCTTCCTGAAGCGTACTCAAACGCTCTTCAAGAAACAGGCATTAACCCAGTTGATCGCCCAGAAGTAGACGTAGAGCAAATCGAAAAAGGCAAAAACCTTATCTTCACTGCAAAAGTAACAGTTAAGCCTGAAGTAGAGCTTGGCGATTACAAAGGTCTTGAAGTAGAAGAGCAAGACACTCAAATAACAGATGAAGATGTAGAGAACGAACTACAACAACAACAAGAAAAGCAAGCTGAATTGGTTGTTAAAGAAGAAGGTACAATTGAGAATGGCGATACAGTAGTAATGGACTTTGAAGGATTCGTAGATGGAGAAGCGTTTGAAGGCGGACAAGCTGATAACTATTCTCTAGAAATCGGTTCTGGCACATTCATTCCTGGATTCGAAGAACAGCTTGTAGGCAAATCTTCTGGCGAAGAGACAGAAGTAGAAGTTACATTCCCAGAAGAGTACCATGCTGAAGAGTTAGCAGGAAAGACTGCAACATTCAAAGTAAAAGTACACGAAGTGAAAACAAAAGAACTTCCAGAACTTGATGATGAATTTGCTAAAGACGTAGATGAAGAAGTAGAAACTCTTGCTGAACTTAAAGAAAAAACTAAGGCACGTCTACAAGAAGAAAAAGAACGTGAAGCAGAAAACACGAAACGTGAAGAGATTGTTAATAAAGCAACTGACAATGCTGAAATCAACGTACCAGATGCTATGGTAGACACAGAGCTAGACCGTATGGTTAAAGAGTTCGAACAACGTCTACAAATGCAAGGTATGACGATGGACATGTATTTCCAATTCACAGGTCAAGATGAGAATGCACTTAAAGAGCAAATGAAAGAAGATGCTAGTAAACGTGTGAAAACAAATCTTGTACTTGAAGCAATTTCTGAAGCAGAAAATGTTGAAGTAACAGAAGAAGATATTAATGCAGAGCTAGAAAACATGGCTTCTATGTATCAAACAGATGTTGAGAACTTGAAGCAAATGCTAGGTGGCAATACTGACGCGGTTGAAGAAGATCTTAAAATTAAAAAAGCGATCGACTTCCTTGTAGCAGAAAGCAAATCTGCATAGTCTACACTAAAAACAAGGCGCGACATGATCGTGCCTTGTTTTTTACTAAAAAAACAAAGTTGTCCTACTTTTACTACCATTTCTTACATATACATATAATATAGTTTGTATGCAGAATCAGTTCAGATAGGGGTTACTACTCGTAACGAAAAAATATAAAAAGATACATAGCCCTTTTGTCACTGGTGATTGTTATGATTTTCTGAAATGAAGTATGGAATGTTCGTTCTTATGGAAAAATACATATCACCTAACGAACTTCTTTTACTATCTAATTATTATCTAATGAGCATGTTGTTGTTTAACCACTTAGTTTTACCTTAAATGATTGACTTCTTTTCAGCACATGTACATAATGAATACAAATAACAGGAAAGATTCTTCTTTAGAGAGTTTTTTACTTTTAGTACTATATATAATTTGATATGATGACGTAAAGAAGCGTTTTTATATTCTATGTAATGTTAATATTAAGTTTATGTATAGATTTGTTGTGACTTATACTTTGAGAGGTGAAAAGCATGTTTAAATTTAACGAAGAGAAAGGGCAATTAAAGTGTTCTTTCTGCGGCAAGACTCAAGATCAAGTCCGTAAGCTTGTAGCCGGACCAGGAGTTTATATATGCGATGAGTGTATTGAATTATGTACAGAAATTGTTGAGGAAGAATTAGGTAATGAAGAAGAAGTGGAATTTAAAGAAGTACCTAAGCCTCAAGAGATAAACTCCATTCTCGATGATTACGTAATTGGTCAAGATTATGCTAAGAAGTCGTTGTCTGTAGCTGTTTATAATCACTATAAACGTATCAATGCCGTTCAAAAGCAGGATGATGTAGAGCTTGCTAAGAGTAACATCCTAATGCTTGGACCAACAGGTAGTGGTAAAACATTACTAGCGCAAACATTAGCTCGAATACTAAATGTGCCGTTTGCTATGGCTGATGCTACATCATTAACGGAAGCTGGTTATGTTGGTGAAGACGTAGAAAACATCCTTCTTAAACTAATTCAAGCTGCCGACTATGATGTAGAAAAAGCAGAAAAAGGTATTATTTATATTGATGAAATTGATAAAGTTGCACGTAAATCAGAAAACCCATCTATTACACGAGATGTATCTGGTGAAGGTGTTCAACAAGCGTTGCTTAAAATTCTAGAGGGTACTGTAGCTAGCGTTCCTCCTCAAGGTGGACGTAAGCATCCCCACCAAGAATTTATTCAAATCGACACGGCTAACGTACTGTTTATTGTAGGTGGAGCCTTTGATGGAATAGATCAAATTGTAAAACGCCGTCTTGGTAAAAAAGTAATTGGCTTCGGCTCTGAAGATAAGAGTGCCGAGGATATGGATAAAGGGGAAGTACTAACAAAGGTACTACCAGAAGACTTATTACGTTATGGCTTAATTCCTGAATTTATTGGTCGTCTTCCAGTTATTGGAGCATTAGAGCCGCTTGATGAAGATGCTCTAGTAGAAATTCTTACGAAACCAAAGAATGCTCTTGTTAAGCAATATCAGAAGTTATTCCAAATTGATAATGTAGAACTTGAATTTGAAGAAGAAGCCCTTCGTGAAATAGCTCGCAAAGCCATCGAGCGTAAAACAGGTGCACGTGGTTTGCGTTCCATTATTGAAGGCATCATGTTGGATGTTATGTATGAATTGCCAGGTCGTGAAGATATCGAAAAATGTATCATCACTCCAGACACTGTTACAAAAGAAAATGGTCGTCCAAAGTTTGTACTAAGCGATGGCACAGTTAAAGATGAAAACGAAACACCAAAAGAAAGTGCTTAATATAAAACAGTAGCCCTAGGGCTACTGTTTTATTCATGATAAAGGGTACTAACTTGTTATGGATTAAGACGGAATGCAAAGTTTAGTATGATAGAATTTCATGCGGTCCTAAGGTTTAATGTGTTCATTTGCGGAGATACTAGCTGATAACATTAAAGATGAAATGCAGGAGGAATCTTTTATGACATTAGCTGGTATTGCTCTTTTTGTGCAGCTTTTCTTTGGAATAGTAATTGGTTTGTATTTTTGGAATTTATTAAAGAATCAACGCTCGCAAAAGGTTACAATCGACCGTGAATCAAAAAAAGAACTAGGCGAACTTAGGAAGATGCGACAAATCGCATTATCTGAACCCTTATCCGAGAAGGTGCGGCCGAAAACATTTGAAGATATTGTTGGACAACATGATGGAATTGAGGCTTTACGTGCAGCTATATGTGGTGCGAATCCTCAACACGTTATTATTTATGGCCCTCCTGGAGTTGGAAAAACGGCAGCAGCGAGATTAGTTCTAGAAGAAGCAAAACAATTTGCAGAGTCACCTTTCAGAACAGATGCTGTGTTCGTCGAATTAGACGCCACCACAGCTCGATTTGATGAACGTGGAATTGCTGATCCTTTAATTGGATCTGTTCATGACCCTATTTATCAGGGGGCTGGGGCAATGGGGCAGGCTGGCATCCCGCAACCAAAGCCAGGTGCTGTATCCAATGCACATGGTGGCGTCTTATTCATTGATGAAATTGGCGAGTTGCACCCCATTCAAATGAATAAATTATTAAAAGTGCTTGAAGATCGTAAAGTTTATTTCGAGAGTGCCTATTATAGTGAAGAAAATCAGCAAATCCCCTTACATATCCATGAGATTTTTAAGAAAGGATTGCCTGCTGATTTTAGGATGATTGGAGCTACAACGCGACGCCCTGAGGAAATCCCTCCTGCAATACGCTCCCGTTGTTTGGAAGTCTTTTTCCGGGAGCTTGAGCATGAAGAAGTTATAGAAATTGCTCAAAAAGCCGCAAACAAAATTCAATTTTCTGTAGAAGAAAAAGGGCTATCCACTCTTGCAGATTACGCAAGAAATGGAAGAGAAGCGGTGAATATGATTCAAATTGCTTCTGGAATTGCAAAAAAAGCTAACAAAGATACAGTAAGTAGAGCAGAAATTGAGTGGGTGGTAGATGCATCTCAACTGGCACCACGTTACGAAAAGAAGATTTTTTCTCAAGATCAGGTTGGTATCGTAAATGGACTTGCAGTGTATGGGCCTAATTCAGGCTCTTTACTTGAAATAGAAGTAAGTGTTTTGCCTACGAATCAGCAAGGAGCAATAAATATCACAGGTATTGCAGAAGAAGAAAGTATTGGTAGCCAAAGTAAATCCATTCGAAGAAAAAGTATGGCTAAGGGTTCTATCGAAAATGTCATTACAGTGCTTCGATCTCTAGGAGTACCTGCGCATGAATACGATATACATGTAAACTTTCCTGGTGGTATTCCTGTTGATGGTCCATCAGCAGGTATAGCAATGGCAGTAGGGATTTATTCGGCCATTCATAAAATCCCGGTTAGACATGACCTGGCACTGACTGGCGAGATTAGTATTCATGGGCATGTAAAACCAGTCGGTGGTGTTATGTCTAAAATTAAAGCTGCCAAACGAGCTGGAGCGAATAAAGTCCTCATTCCTGCTGATAATAATCAAGCAATGTTTGAAAAAATTGATGGGATAAACATTGTTCCGATTCATCATATACAAGAAGCACTGACCTTGTGCCTAGCAGGAGATATACAATCCTTATTAAAAGAGAAACGTTTATTACCCAATCCCAAGCGTAATACACAATCTTCATAAGAAATAAGAATAGGCCCATCGTCTAGTTAGAATAGTTTACATTGAAATAGCTTTTCTATATACTTTTAAAGAACCATATTGTTTCAAGAAAAGAGCGTTGTCTTTTGTAAAAGGCATGCTCTCTTTCACTTATGAGGCAAATAGAAAACGTGTTTCTTCTACAGACAGAAAAAAGGATAAAACGTACAAATTACGAATAATAAGAAGTAGTATATATATGGAGGTGTTAGCATTATGACTGATACAAATATAAAACAGATTCCCCTCCTTCCATTACGTGGGTTATTAGTCTATCCTTCAATGGTCATGCATTTAGATGTAGGCCGGGATAAATCAGTAAATGCAATTGAAAATGCAATGGTAGAGGACAACATCATCTTTCTCACAGCTCAAAAAGAAGTGAGTGTAGATGAACCGACAACCGATGACATTTATTCGATAGGTACGGTAGCCAAAATTAAACAAATGCTGAAACTGCCTAACGGTACTATTCGCATCTTAGTTGAAGGCTTATACCGTGGTAAAATTGATGAGCATATGGAAGATGAAGAATATTTTAAAGTAACGTTTAAAGAACTAGAAGAAGAACATGGCGATCAAAATGAAGAAGAAGCACTTATGCGTAATTTGCTGGAACAATTTGAGCAATACATAAAGGTGTCTAAGAAGATAAGTGATGAAACATTAGCATCTGTGAAAGATATTGATGTTCCAGGTCGTCTAGCGGATATTGTTACTTCTCATTTATCTTTAAAAATCAAGGATAAACAAGAGGTATTAGAAATAGCCAATGTGCCTGATCGTTTAAAACACATTATCGAACTAATTAATAATGAAAAAGAGGTTGTTCACTTAGAGAAGAAAATTGGACAACAAGTGAAGAAGTCGATGGAGCGAACGCAAAAAGAATATTATCTTCGTGAACAAATGAAGGCTATTCAAAAAGAACTTGGAGAAAAAGATGGTAAGTCAGGTGAGATTGCAGAGTTAAAAGAAAAAATCGAAAATGCCAATATGCCTGAGCGTATCGAAGCAGTAGCGTATAAGGAACTTGATCGCTATGAAAAGATTCCAAGTAGTTCAGCCGAAAGCTCAGTGATTCGTAATTATATCGAATGGCTTGTTGCCCTTCCTTGGACAGAAGAAACAGTAGATAATTTAGATATACCTCATGCTGAACAAATTCTAAACGAAGACCATTATGGGTTGGATAAAGTAAAAGAACGTATTCTAGAATATCTTGCAGTCCAAAAGCTAACCGAGTCCATAAAGGGACCAATTTTATGTTTAGTAGGGCCACCAGGAGTAGGGAAAACGTCACTTGCTCGTTCCATTGCACGATCGATGGATCGTAATTTTGTACGTTCATCATTAGGTGGTGTTCGCGATGAAGCTGAAATCAGAGGTCACCGTCGTACGTATGTAGGTGCGATGCCAGGACGTATTATTCAGGGAATGAAAAAGGCTGAAACAGTGAATCCTGTCTTTTTATTAGATGAAATTGATAAAATGGCAAGTGACTTTAGAGGCGATCCTTCCTCAGCAATGCTAGAGGTACTGGATCCAGAGCAAAACAGCAACTTTAGTGACCATTTTATTGAGGAGACTTACGATCTTTCCAATGTAATGTTTGTTGCAACAGCTAATAATATGGCTACTATTCCGGGACCATTATTAGACCGTATGGAAGTTATTACAATAGCTGGTTACACAGAAGTCGAAAAGCTTCATATTGCGAAAGAGCATCTACTTCCGAAGCAAATCAAAGAAAACGGCTTAAAGAAAAGTCAAATTCAAGTACGCGAGGAAGCGTTATTAAAACTAGTTCGACAGTACACAAGAGAAGCTGGTGTCCGTGGGTTAGAACGTGAACTTGCAGCTGTATGCCGTAAAGCAGCAAAAATATTAGTATCAGAGGATAAAAAACGAGTTGTCGTTACCGAGAAAAAATTAGAAGCGTTATTGGGCAGGCCAAAATACCGTTACGGACAAGCAGAAAAAGAAAACCAAATTGGTACTGCAACAGGATTAGCTTATACATCAGCTGGTGGAGATACTCTGTCCATTGAAGTTTCATTATATCCTGGTAAAGGCAAGCTTACGTTAACGGGTAAGCTAGGCGATGTGATGAAGGAATCAGCTCAAGCAGCATTCAGTTATATCCGTTCTCGAGCTGAAGAATTGCAAATTGATCCGGAATTTCCTGATAAAAATGATATTCACATTCACGTACCTGAAGGAGCTACTCCTAAGGATGGACCATCAGCAGGTATTACGATGGCTACAGCCCTTGTCTCTGCGCTTACAGGGCGTCCAGTTCGTAAAGAAGTAGGAATGACTGGGGAAATCACATTACGTGGTAGAGTTCTCCCTATTGGTGGGTTGAAAGAGAAATCACTAAGTGCACATCGAGCAGGATTAACAACAGTTATTATGCCTGCGGATAATGAAAAGGACCTAGAGGATATACCAGAGAGTGTACGAGATAGCTTAACGTATATCCCAGTCCATCATCTTGATGAAGTGTTAGACAAAGCATTAGTGGAGGAGAAATAATGAAAATCAATCAAGCGGAACTTGTCATAAGTGCCGTAAGTCAACAGCAATATCCGAATGAACCGTTACCAGAAATAGCATTAGCAGGACGGTCAAACGTGGGGAAATCATCTTTTATTAATCAATTGATTCAGAGAAAAGCTTTAGCTAGAACATCTTCTAAGCCAGGAAAAACGCAAACATTAAATTTTTATAAATTAAACGAAGTGTTTTTCTTTGTGGATGTTCCTGGTTATGGATACGCCAAAGTATCAAAAACCGAACGGGAAAAATGGGGGAAAATGATGGAAGAATATTTCTCCAACCGTCAAAAGTTAAAGATGGTCGTAATGATTGTGGATATTCGTCATGATCCATCTGAGGATGATAGGATGATGTATGATTTTCTTAAGCATTATCGTTTGCCCGTTACAGTAATCGCAACGAAACTGGATAAAATTAAACGAGGCCAGCGTGCCAAGCAGCTTAAACGCATCATTGAAGTACTAGAACTAGAAGATGAAGATACCCTTATTCCTTTCTCTGCCGAAACAGGGGAAGGGAAAGACGATGCTTGGCGTACAATTCGCTCCTATATAGGTAAGTAAAGAACGAAAGCTCAGGGCGCCGGTCTAACGACGTACTAACTGCTGCTTGCAGGACGTGGTTTGGTTCGATGTTCGGGCCTATATGATGTAGGTCAGTTAGATGTTCGCACGATGCGTGATCTTAATTGAACCTCTATCACCCCAAAACTTCCCTGAGTCCGTTTGAGATAAAGGAAGCACGGAGAGCGCTAGCAATCCGATGTTGACTTATCGTAAGGAGGAGTGGGAAGTTTGCTAGTCGCTGGAACTGGACGTGGCGACATCACTTTTTCAGTTCTACACATGCATTGATTTTATAATTTCCTATACTGCGACAAAAAGGGTTCCATTTATGGAACCCTTTTTTGTATCTAGAGCTATTTTGTTTATAGATGTTCCCTATCATATTCTGCAAAAGTAGATTACTAGAAGAATGAAAAACAAATTATAATTGTTATCATATAATATATGATATAATCATTTATAGAAAATCGATTCTGGGGTCCTATATTATTTCTTTTTAAAGAATAGTAAATAAATGCCAATGAGTATTAGTAACAGAGGCCAAAAGGTTTCAACAACATTCACAGCAATATTAATCCACTGGAACCATCCAGGTTTGTTGGAAACAAAGATAGAGAATAAGGCAATAGCAACGAGTAGTAGACCAGGGAAAAGGCCTTGTTTGGTTTTCTGATAGCGTAATATAAATGCTATACCAACAATCAAAGGAAACATGCCCCAGTGGTCAATCCAAAATGAGTATGTATATAGACCATGAAAATGGATGCCAAGTCCTAATAATATGGTTCCAGGTAGTATGGGTTCATAATCATTTGAGACATAACTGTTTAATAGCATGGCTACACCAATAATCATTAGAATAGTTGGCCACGAATAAAAGTCTGTAATAATAGGAATATTAAATTGTTGTAATAAGAAATATATACCTATACCAATTAAAAAAATTCCTGGAAACGTGTGTTGTTTTTTCAATTAAAATACCTCCTTCTACGTGGGAGAAAATAGTTGTGTTTCTTGCTTTAAAAGCATGGTTATGTTAAGGTACATACGGTATTATACATCAATAAAACGAATAATTAGATAGTTCTATCGTATCATAACCTTTCAATAACTGTTCACATTTTACATAATTGTGAGCTTGATAACCATGTTATAATGGATGTAATTGATGATAAAAGTTCGTGTTTTGGGGGTGAAAGATGTGCATATTTTAGTAGTTGGCGTAAATTATAAAACGGCCCCTATTGAAATTAGAGAGAAGTTAACCTTTTCTGAAAATCAAACAGCAGAAGCAATGAAATCACTTAACCAACAGAAGAGTGTGTTGGAGAGTGTGATAATCTCTACATGTAATCGTACAGAGATTTATGCGGTGGTTGATCAGCTTCATACTGGCCGTTATTATATAAAACAATTCTTAGCTGAATGGTTTGATTTAGATAAAGAGCAGTTTTCGCCATTTCTATCTATGTACGAAGCGGATGGTGCTCTTGAACACCTATTCCGCGTAACATGTGGACTAGACTCAATGGTTCTTGGTGAAACACAAATTCTTGGACAAATGAAACAAGCCTTTTTACAAGGGCAAGAAGCTGGTACAACAGGTACCATCTTTAATCAATTGTTCAAACAAGCTGTAACGTTAGCAAAACGCTCCCATAAAGAAACAGAAATCGGGGAAAACGCTGTGTCTGTTAGCTATGCAGCAGTAGAATTAGCTAAGAAAATATTTGGTGATTTAGTGAACAAGCATGTCGTCATTTATGGTGCTGGTAAAATGGGTGAGCTTGCCGCTAAAAATCTTCATGGTTCAGGAGTTCGGGAAGTAACGGTTGTTAACCGCACTATGGAGAACGCAGAACGTTTGTCGACACAATTTAATGGCCAAGCTAAAACAGTAGATCAGTTAAATGAAGTTTTAGAGACAGCGGACATCCTTATTAGCTCTACGGGCGCTAGTGATTATGTGATTAATAAGCAGACAATCGAAGCTGTGCATAAAAGACGTAAAGGGCGCCCACTTTTCTTGGTAGATATTGCTGTTCCTCGTGACTTAGATCCAGCAATTGATGAATTAGAGAGTGTATTCCTCTATGATATTGATGACTTGCAAGGCATTGTAGATGCGAATTTAGAAGCTCGTAAAGAAGCTGCTGAACAAATCGAAATCATGGTGGAGGCTGACATAGTCGCATTTAAAGATTGGCTACAAACCATTGGCGTAGTTCCGGTTATATCTGCGTTGCGTAACAAGGCTTTATCGATACAAGCGGATACAATGGAAAGCATTGAGAGAAAAATGCCTGACTTAACAGAGCGAGAAAAGAAAGTCTTAAATAAGCATACAAAGAGTATTATTAATCAAATGTTAAAGCAACCAATTCTTCAAGCAAAGGAATACGCTGCTTATCCAAACGCAGACCAGCAGTTGGATATGTTTAAGCAAATTTTCGGTATTGAAGAAGAGGTACAACAGGAAATCGAAAAGCAGCAAGATAAAAATAAACAAGCTGTCTTAGATACCGATGGGAAATCATCCTTTCAACCGGCTTCGAACGTAGCTAATTCTTAAGAAAGGAATTTCCTTTATGTTTGATTTCAAATGGCTATATGAATTCATAATATTCATTTATTGTTTGAGTTTAATTGGATACTTTATAGATTTTATTCAATATAACCGGAAGGCGAATCGAATTGCCTTCTGGTTACTTTCTATGGTTTGGGTTTTACAGACCCTTTTTTTATTGGGGGAAATGCTAACCTATTCAAATTTCCCAATATCTACGATTTATGATGGACTCTATTTTTACGCATGGATTCTTGTCACGTTCTCTCTTGTGATTAATCGACTGTTTCGTGTCGATTTCTTTATCTTTTTTACCAATGTATTAGGTTTCTTTTTAATGGTATTGCATATCTTCACAAGAGCTAATACTGATGCTACAGAACAATCCATGCGTCTTGTGAGTGAATTGCTCGTAACACACATCACACTTGCGATGGTATCCTACGGTTTCTTTACATTCTCTTGTATATTCTCCTTTATGTATCTATTACAATACCGATTATTGAAGGAGAAAAAATGGAACAAGTGGCTACTTCGGTTAGGGGATTTAGGCAAGCTTGATAGTCTTTCTTATATTGCTGTTGTTTTAGGGGTACCCTTACTTCTAATCGCAAATATTTTAGGGATGATTTGGGGATACACCTCTACAGATGAGTTTTACATTTTTGATTCTAAGACGCTAGGTTCTTTTGTCGTTTTAGGGGTATATTTAATCTATTTATTTTTAAGAGTAGTTCGTGGCTATCAAGGAAGAGCAATGGCCCTTTATAATACGGGAGCCTTCCTATTTCTACTAGTTAATTTCTTTCTATTTGGATCATTATCGAACTTTCACTTTTAGGAAAGGTCAGGAGGAACAGATATGCGAAATATTGTAGTGGGCACTCGTAAAAGTAAGCTTGCCCTTACTCAAACAGATTGGGTAATTGATCAGTTGAAAAAACTTGAGCTTCCATATGAATTTGAAGTAAAAAAGATTGTGACAAAAGGAGACAAAATCCTTGATGTAACCCTGTCGAAGGTAGGCGGAAAAGGGTTGTTTATTAAAGAAATCGAGGATGCTCTATATAGCGGTGAAATCGATATTGCTGTTCACAGTATGAAAGATATGCCTGCCGAAACACCTGAAGGGCTTACCATTGGTTGTATCCCAATTCGGGAAGATCATCGAGATGCTTATATTGCAAATGACAACGTACCTTTTCATGAATTGCCTGAGGGAGCGGTAGTAGGTACAAGTAGTCTCCGTAGGGCAGCACAGGTATTAGCTGCTCGTCCTGATATTCATATTAAATCCATTCGTGGCAATATTGATACACGATTACGTAAGCTAAAAGAAGAAGACTTTGATGCTATTGTCTTAGCCACTGCAGGATTGAAGCGGATGGGATGGACTGATGATTATATAACGGAATATCTAGAGCCTGATGTATGCGTTCCAGCCGTTGGACAAGGTGCACTAGCAATAGAATGCCGCGAAGAGGATAAAGAAATACTGGACCTCCTTCAACACCTTAATCATGAATATACGTATAAAACAGTCATTGCTGAACGTACCTTCCTTGATTTATTAGATGGAGGTTGTCAGGTCCCAATCGGAGGCTATGCATATCTTGATGGAGAAGACGTTGTTCTAACTGCGATGGTAGGTAGTCCAGATGGAAAGACGATTTTAAAAGAGCAAGTACGTGGTACAGATTCTGTTGAAGTAGGCCGCGATGCAGCAGATCGCATAAAAGCACGTGGTGGTGCGGAGATTATTCAAAAGGCAAAAGAGGAGTTAGATTTATAATGCTCCCTCTCTCTGGTAAGCACATATTGGTTACAAGAGAAGCCACTAAAGCTCATACAATCACGAGGCTTATAGAACAACAGGGCGGAATTTCTATAGAAATTCCGCTTCTTCACTTTCAGGGTATCTATTCTGAGGAGAATGAAAAGGTAATGAACCAGTTATCCTCTTATGATTGGGTATTTTTCACGAGTACGAATGGTATTCACTTCTTTTTCGAGCTAATGGAACATTACCACCATAAAACATTTGAACATGCAGTAAAGATGAAATTTGCTGTCATAGGTGAAAAAACAGAGAAGGTTTTACATGATTTTGGCTATAAAGCTCATTTTATTCCTGATACATACACAGGTGAACATCTTGGAAAAGAGTTTAATGAGTACACAAGCGAATCGTGTTCTATTTTAGTCGTGCAAGGTAACTTAGCAAAACAATCTGTGGTTCAAGAACTATCAAACAGGAACCACACAATCAGTACTGCTGAAATGTATGAAACAAACGTAAATGTTAGAATGAAAGAAGCGTTAAAAAAGTCTCTTCATGAGACCAGCTTAGATATTATTACATTCACTAGCCCTTCTACTGTTGATGCATTTGTGGAATTAGCAGAGGAAGAATGGACAGAGGAATTAACGTCCATTCCTTGCATGTGTATTGGACCATCAACACAAGCTGAAGCGAGAAAAAAAGGTTTTACGTACACTATAATTCCGGAATATTACACAGTAGAAGGTATGATTGAGGCTACTTCTGCTTACTTTAACAAGAAAGGATAAGAAGACTATGGATAACATTCAATTTAGTCGTCACCGACGCTTACGTACAACTGAATCAATGCGTTCTCTTGTACGAGAAACACATCTGCAAAAAACAGATCTCATTTATCCTATATTCGTTGTAGAGGGTGACCAAATTAAAAAGGAAGTACCTTCTATGCCAGGTGTGTACCATGTTTCCCTTGATTACTTAACAGAAGAGATGAATGAGTTGGTAACCTTGGGTGTTCGTTCTGTTATTGTCTTTGGTGTGCCTGCACATAAAGATGAAAAAGGAACACAAGCCTACTGTGAAACAGGTATTGTACAGAAGGCGATTCGTCAAATAAAAGAAGATGTTCCAGCGTTAACGGTAATTGCGGATACTTGCTTATGCCAATACACAGATCATGGGCATTGTGGCATTGTACAAGACGGAGAAATCCTCAATGATGAATCACTAGAACTACTTACTGAAACCGCCGTAAGTCAGGCGAAAGCTGGAGCAGATATTATTGCACCTTCAAACATGATGGACGGTTTTGTTGCGGCTATTCGTAAAGGTCTAGATGATGCAGGATTTAAGAATACCCCCATTATGTCTTATGCTGTAAAATATGCATCCTCTTTCTATGGACCCTTCCGAGACGCAGCTCATAGTTCACCTCAATTTGGAGATCGTCGTGCGTACCAAATGGATCCAGCCAATCGTTTAGAAGCGATTCGCGAAGCACAGTCTGATGTAGAAGAGGGAGCAGATTTTCTTATCGTAAAGCCTGGCCTATCCTATTTGGACATCATGCGAGAAGTGAAGGATCGTTTTAATTCGCCAGTAGTGGCTTATAATGTAAGTGGTGAATATTCTATGATAAAAGCGGCTGCTCAAAATGGTTGGGTCAATGAACAAGAAATTGTCTTAGAAAAATTAACATCTATGAAACGAGCAGGAGCAGACTTAATTATTACCTATTTTGCAAAAGATGTAGCACAATGGCTAAGTGAATAATGGTAAGGAGTGAGGAACAGAATGCGTGATTTTAATCGTTCTCAAGAAGCATTTAAAGAAGCGGTAGAGTATATGCCAGGTGGAGTGAACTCTCCAGTTCGAGCATCTAAATCTGTGGGAATGGATCCGATTTTTATGGAAAGAGGTCAAGGATCCAAGATATACGATATAGATGGCAATGAATACATTGATTATGTATTAAGTTATGGGCCTTTGATTTTAGGTCATGCTGATGAGAAGGTTGTCAGCCACGTAAATGAAGTAGCCATGAAAGGGACGAGCTTTGGCACACCAACGATTCTTGAAAATGAACTAGCCAAGGTTGTCATTGATCGTGTACCTTCTATCGAGATGGTTCGCATGGTGAATTCAGGTACAGAGGCCACAATGAGTGCATTACGACTAGCTCGTGGGTACACCGGTAAAAATAAAATCCTTAAATTCGAGGGGAACTATCATGGTCATGGTGATTCCTTGTTAATTAAAGCTGGTTCAGGTGTTGCTACACTAGGATTGCCTGATTCTCCAGGTGTCCCAGAAGGAATCGCAATGAATACCATTACTGTGCCTTACAATGATTTAGAGAGCCTTCGTTATGCGTTTAATGAGTATGGTGATGATATTGCAGGGGTCATCGTAGAACCTGTTTCTGGAAATATGGGGGTTGTTCCTCCATCAGACGATTTCCTACCTGAACTTCGTAAGATTACAGAAAATCATGGTTCTTTACTCATTTTTGATGAAGTAATGACTGGATTTCGTGTTGGATACAATTGCGCACAAGGGTATTATGGTGTAACACCTGATTTAACTTGCCTTGGAAAAGTAATCGGTGGCGGACTTCCAGTAGGAGCGTATGGTGGTAAGCGCGAGATTATGGAAATGATTGCTCCAACAGGTCCCATTTATCAAGCAGGTACACTATCAGGTAACCCTCTAGCAATGGCAGCAGGATTAGAAACATTACAAGCGTTAACACCACAATCCTATGATGCCATTAATCAAAAAGTCGATCGCCTTGTGGAAGGCTTTACGCAAGCAGCGGAAACTTATAATATTCCTCTTACAGTTAATCGAGCGGGATCTATGGTTGCTTTCTTCTTTACAAATGAAGAAGTATATAACTATGAAACCGCGAAAAAAGCAGATACAGACCTATTTGCTAAATTTTATCGCGTTATGATTGAAGAAGGTATTTACATTGCCCCTTCTCAATATGAAGGATTGTTCTTATCTACGAAGCATACGGACCAAGATATTGAAAAGACAATCGAAGCCGCCCAGCGCGCTTTTGCTTCTATTCAATCATAATTTTTTAAAGCCCTTATCATCCATGGTAAGGGCTTTATTACTATTCTATAGTAGCCACATTATCTTGAAGATTTGAATTCGAGATATATTCAAAAGGTGATGGTCCGATACTTGAAATGTGGAAGGGGGCTACGGTGAAACAACTTGCTTCCTGCGGGCGAGCTGGTGAGCCGGCAGGACGCGAGTTGTTCCACGGCCACCTTTATTCTAACTAAATCTATGGAAACATCCCGCTCCCCCTAACTATCTCGAATCCAAGTCTTCAGGATTATGCCTCGATTATTGAATAACTTTTCTTATCCATTCTTTACAAATTGACCTTTGTCTTCTAATACGATCAACATATGTGTGGTTCTTATGTCTAGCTTTAGTGCTGAGCATTAACCTGTTATTAGTTACTAACGCTTTTTTTATCTTCCCGTTCTAAATCACTAAACAGTCATAAATCGTCCTACAAGGACATATACCTGTAATGACATAAGAGATCGAGAGGTCATGTGTGTATTTGAAGGGAGGAGAAAGGTTTGTCATACGATGAACAAAATGTTTTTTCTTTTCATTTAAATGAGTCACTTTGGTTTCAAAGAGGACAGGAAGTAGATGAATTCATGGGGATATCACTAGAACCAGACATCTCCATTCAAGAATTTGATGATACGGTTTCCATTAGAGGTGTAATTGAATTAACGGGGGAGTATTACCAGACAAAAGAACAGGTAGACGAAGAACCACAAGTATTATCGCTACGTGATCACGCTGCTAAAAGATTAATAGAGGAAGTGGAAACACACGAAGATGGGGTAAGCGAATGCTATCATCGTTTTCCAGTAGAAATCTCTATTCCGAAAAGTAGAATTGAAAACTTACATGATGTCACAGTAAGTATTGATTCCTTTGATTATGAGCTACCTGAAAGAGGTCAATTAAAGTTAAACGCTACAGTGGCGATTCATGGTGTCAATCATGAAGAAATTTCTTATGTGCAAGAAGAACAAAGAAATGATTTTCAAGATCAAGAAGAGTTTGAGGGAGTTCATTATGATGAATTAGAAAGTCGGTTTAGTTTTGATGTGAAGTATGAAGAAGATGAGGACCAAGAAGAGCCAGTCGTAGCCGATTCCGTTGATCATCAAACCCTAGAACAAGATGATGATTCATCGTTAACAGAGGATGAAGGAGGGCGCTGGAAGTATAAACAAGTTCAATCTTTTTCTGAGTTCTTTGGAAATGAAGCGGAAGCCCCTCCATCGGAAGAGGATGTAGAAGAAACAGAAGAACATGAATATAGCATGGATTACGAAGATAGTTATGAAGACGATCGCGAGGAGGAAGAAGAACATTATCCTCAAGATGCACGTTATTTAACCTCGATGTTCCAGCGCGAGGAAGAACCATATGCAAAAATGAGAATGTGTATTGTTCAAGAAAGTGATACACTGGGGTCTATTGCCCAGAAGTATAAGGTTCCACCTACTCATTTAAGTCGTATTAACGATTTAGGGGACGAAGATGTATCAGCCGGCCAAATTTTATATATTCCTTCAAAATAATAAAACGGAGGCTGACTCTAGACGATGGAGTCAGCCTAATTTCTTGTATTAACCTTATTTAAAAAAGGAGGTATGGGCATGAGTGAGTTTTTATCCGAAGTGCTTGCTCACTATGGCTTGTATCCTTTAGAGGTGAACCAACAGACTGACAATGTATATAAGGTCTATACGAATCATGGTGCTGTAGCTGTAAAACGAACAGATATGGATGATCAACAAATAAAACAATGGATTGCAACCTATCAACAAGCAAATGAGTCTCAACTTTCCTCTCTAATGCCTTTATATATGACGTCAAATCAAGAGCTATATGTTCAGCAGCGAAACCATACATGGTATATCATGCCGTGGGTTGAGACGCCTCATCGGGATACACCACCTTATCCATTTGATCTTTTTTACTCATCTCTTGCTGATATCCATCGACGTACTTCTAAAACACAGGTGGTCAAACGAGAGGATTTTGAAGACAGGATGGAGAGCAAGAAAAACCAAATAAGAGCTGATAAGGATAAGTTAGAAGGGTACGTAGAAGCATTTGAAAAACATCATTATATGGCACCGTTCGAGTTGCAAGTGTGCACACATTTTCGTGACCTGTTATATGTGTTTGAAATATCAGAAGAATGGTGTGATCGTTTTTTAGAGGATATAGAAGAAGACAAGAAAATTCGACTTACCTTGTGTCATGGAGACTTAAAACCTAGTCATTTCATTTATGATGAAAATAAACCTTACTTTTTGAATTGGGAACGTGCTTCTTGGAATTATCCCGTTTTTGATTTAACTTCTTATTATTGGAATATTATTAAGTATCATGATGCTCCTGTTGAACAATTGGTTACCACATTTTCTTCTTATGAGGAAAGATTCAACTTAATGAATAGTGAACGATGTTTGTTTGCGCTCTATTTACTCAGCCCTGATCATTATCTTGATCAAGTTGATGCATATGTAAGCGGTGCCCGGAATAGTGGGCAACCTTTTTTAGTACAAAAGCTTGAACACTCTTATTATGTTTTACAGCATTCTTTGCAAATCCAATCTCAGATTGAGAAAGCTCGAGAATATATACAGCAGCAGGAAGAAGAGAAGGAACAAGAAGAAGGATAAACTACTTAAAATCTACCCACGTTTGAACAACTAATTTCTTAATTTCAAGAAGAAAGCAACCTTTTGTCTTTGTAAGGATTACTGGGGAGAGTTCTTACCTGACGAATGGCATTAGGGTTCTTTACGGCTTGGATAGTTTACGTATGGTAGGATTTGCTTCGTTCTACTGACTTAACCGAAAGCCAATTTCTCCCCCTTTCCTTTACATGCTTGAAGAGGGAGGGTTCTTGGCCCCAATCGTTAAATCCATTTCAAGTAAAAAGCAAAATACAGTCCAATTAATAATCCTAACAAGAACACGTCAAAAGTGGTTGGAAACAACAGGGTACGAATTAATTGGAAAACTGCGATAGGCAATGTACATTTTTCAATAATAAATATCCATTGGCGACACCATGGAGGGAGTTTATACCGATAAAATTGCCCCATTCAGCTAAACCTCCTTTTAAGCTTTTGCTTTATCTTATGTAAGGATTAACCTAATTGGTGAATAGAAAAGTTTTTAGGTAAGGATTGACTTAACATAGGATAAATGGATAAAATAACAATACAATCAATTTATCGAAATGCCGTGAAGGGGAAGAGTATGTGTTTCAAACTTTTCAGAGAGAGAATCATTTGCTGAGAGATTCTTAAGCTCTTGAACGCAGAAGTCACCCCAGATGCAGCTTCTTTGAAACGTAGAGTAGGAGAAGCCGGAATCCATCCGTTACATGATGAAGTGTACAGTGCAGGTAGGTGAAGTCTATCTGTCCGCTGTAAAATAAGGTGGTACCGCGAATCCTTTTCGTCCTTTTTATAGGATGAAAAGGATTTTTTTATTGCATCATATTCGTAATCACGGTGGATAGAAGGAGGAAGTTTTATGGAGAATGAGAACAAAGAAATATCTTTACCGACAAAATACGATCCGAATGCAATTGAAAAGGGGCGTTATGATTTTTGGGTGAATGGGAAGTTTTTTGAAGCTAAAGATGACGAGAATAAAGATCCGTTTACTGTGGTTATTCCACCACCAAACGTAACAGGTCGCCTTCATCTAGGTCACGCATGGGATACCACACTACAAGATATCATCACCCGTGTAAAGCGTATGCAAGGATACGATGTACTGTGGCTACCTGGAATGGACCATGCCGGTATTGCTACACAAGCTAAAGTGGAAGCAAAGTTAAAAGAACAAGGTACATCTCGATATGACCTAGGTCGTGAAGGATTCCTTCAACAAGCATGGGATTGGAAAGAAGAATATGCTGATTTCATTCGTCAACAATGGGAAAAGCTTGGATTAGGATTAGACTATTCACGTGAACGTTTTACTCTAGATAACGGATTATCTAATGCCGTACGCGAAGTGTTTGTAACATTGTATGAAAAAGGGCTAATCTATCGCGGTGAATACATTATCAACTGGGATCCTGCTACCCAAACAGCTCTTTCTGATATTGAAGTAATCTATGATGATGTTCAAGGTCATTTCTATCACATGAAGTATCCGTTAGTGGATGGATCGGATGAGATTGAGATTGCTACTACTCGTCCAGAGACGATGCTTGGTGATACAGCTGTAGCTGTCCATCCAGAAGATGATCGTTACAAGCACCTTATTGGCAAGAAGGTTAAACTTCCTATCGTTGGACGTGAAATCGAAATTGTAGCCGATGATTATGTTGATATGGAATTTGGAAGTGGTGCAGTTAAGATTACCCCAGCCCATGACCCTAATGACTTTGAAATCGGAAATCGTCATAATTTAGAGCGCGTACTTGTTATGAATGAAGATGGTTCAATGAATGAGAACGCTGGTAAATATCAAGGCATGGATCGATTCGCTTGTCGTAAGCAACTAGTTAAAGATCTTCAGGAAGATGGTGTTCTATTTAACATTGAAGAACATATGCACTCTGTTGGTCATTCCGAGAGAAGTGGAGCGGTTGTCGAACCTTATCTTTCCACACAATGGTTTGTGAATATGCAACCATTAGCCGACGCTTCTATTGAGTTACAAAAAGGAGACGATAAAGTCAACTTTGTTCCAGACCGTTTTGAGAAAACCTATTTAAACTGGATGGAGAATATTCGCGACTGGTGTATTTCTAGACAGCTTTGGTGGGGCCATCGTATTCCAGCTTGGTACCATAAAGAAACAGGTGAATTATATGTAGGTCGTGATGAACCAGCTGATCCTGAAAACTGGGTACAGGATGAGGATGTTTTAGATACTTGGTTCTCCTCTGCATTATGGCCTTTCTCTACAATGGGCTGGCCAGATGAAAACAATAAGGATTACAACCGTTATTTCCCTACGGATGTATTGGTAACAGGCTATGATATCATCTTCTTCTGGGTATCGCGTATGATTTTCCAATCGATTGAATTTACTGACCGTCGTCCATTTGAAGATGTGCTCATTCACGGGCTTGTAAGAGATGCTGATGGACGTAAGATGAGTAAATCTCTTGGTAACGGCGTAGATCCAATGGACGTAATTGATAAGTATGGTGCAGACTCCTTACGTTACTTCCTTGCTACAGGCTCTACTCCTGGTCAGGATTTGAGATTCCAATGGGAGAAAGTTGAGGCAACATGGAATTTTGCTAATAAAATTTGGAATGCTTCGCGCTTTGCGCTAATGAATATGGATGGTATTAAATATGAGGAAATAGATTTATCCGGTAAGAAATCACTTGCTGATCAGTGGATTTTGACTCGTTTAAATGAAACCATTGAGCATGTAACGCGTAACGTTGATAAATACGAATTCGGAGAAGCTGGACGTCATTTATACAACTTCATTTGGGATGAATTCTGTGATTGGTATATTGAAATGGCGAAGTTACCGTTATATGGAGAAGATGAGGCAGAGAAGAAGACAACGCGTTCTATCTTGGCTTATGTATTGGATCAGACGATGCGAATGCTTCATCCTTTCATGCCATTTATTACAGAAGAGATTTGGCAAGCTCTACCTACTAAAGGTGAATCCATTACAGTTGCAAAATGGCCGGAAGTGCGTAATGGTCTTCATAATGAACAGGCATCAGAAGAAATGAAGCGACTTGTTGATATTATTCGATCTGTACGCAACATTCGTGCTGAAGTGGATACACCAATGTCTAAACAAATCCAACTGATGATTAAAGCAAAAGATGAAGAAGTGGCTAAGCAGTTAAATAACAATCGTCATTATTTAGAGCGCTTCTGTAATCCAAGCGAGCTTATCATTAATCCAAATCTTCAGGCACCAGAAAAGGCTATGTCGTCTGTCATAACAGGCGCTGAACTTTACCTTCCACTTGAAGGATTGATTGATATTCAAGAAGAAGTAGCTCGCCTTGAAAAAGAATGGAAAAAATGGGACGACGAAGTGAAACTTGTTCAAAAGAAGCTTTCCAATGATAAATTTGTTAATAAAGCTCCAGAGCACATTGTGCAAGCTGAGCGAGATAAAGAACAAGATTATTTAGATAAGCGTGACAAAGTAGAAACGCGTATCAACGAATTAAAATCTTAAATAGGTAAAGGGACAAAGACGGACCTGAAATCGGGTTCGTCTTTGTTCCAATTATAAAAATATAGGTAGAACTAAAGAACAAGAGCATTTCAGCGTAAAATGTCTTGGATTAACAATGTACGTTTAAGAAAGAAGAAACGAGGAAAACGAAATGGATTATCAAGAGGCAATTGAATGGATTCATAATCGACATAAATTTGGGATAAAGCCGGGTTTGCAACGAATGGAATGGTTGATGGATCATCTCGGGAACCCCGAACAGCGTCTTCATGCTATTCATGTAGCAGGAACGAATGGAAAAGGGTCAACTATTTCATTTATCCGAAATATTTTGCAGGCACATGGCTATCAGGTTGGAACGTTTACTTCTCCCTATGTTGTCACCTTTAATGAGCGAATCAGCATAAATGGTGAACCACTAGCTGATGAGGAATGGTCAAAGCTTGTGGAAAAAATTAAACCACTTGCTGAAGAGTTAGAGAATTCGCCATTAGGCGGGCCTACAGAGTTTGAGATAATTACTGCCTTGGCTATTTTGTACTTTGCCGAACATCCTATGGATTTTGTCCTTATGGAAACAGGCTTAGGAGGCCGATTGGATTCAACTAATGTTATCTCACCAATTCTTTCTATAATAACAAGTATCGGAAAAGATCATACCGCTCTTCTAGGGGACACTTTTGAAGAAATTGCTTCAGAAAAAGCAGGGATAATCAAACCTAGTGTTCCCGCTATAACAGGGGTTGAGAAGATAGACGCACTAGAAGTAATCAAAAAGAAAGCAATTTCTCAGGATGCAGCGTTGGATAGTTTAGGTGAACAATTTCAGATTATAGCTGAAAACACTACACAAAATGGTGAACTATTCACGTTCAAGAACCAATTTGTACAATGGGACAAGCTTCTGATTCATATGAAGGGAAGGCATCAGATGAAGAATGCCGCACTTGCTATTCAAGCTGTGACACGATGTCTTGATTATGTAAGGGAAGAAAAGGTTCGTGAGGGAATCATAACAACGAGTTGGGTGGGTCGATTCGAACAAGTTTTTGATCAACCCACCATCATTCTTGATGGTGCTCATAATGAAGAAGGTATTCAAGCTATGACACAGACTGTTCGTGATCATTATCAAGATAGGGAGAAGCATCTGTTATTCGCGGCTCTGCATGATAAACCACTTGATAAAATGATACCCTTGTTCACAGGCACGTTTGATACGGTCACCTTTACTACGTTTGAATTCCCTAGAGCATCTGATGCAGAAGAACTATATAATTTATCTCATCATCACAATAAAAGCAAAACAGACGACTGGAAAATCTTCATTGAGAACAGGATGAAAACATTATCAAATGAGGATGTTTTGGTGATATCAGGTTCATTGTACTTTATATCAGAAGTGCGAAAATTTTTTGAAAATATAGGTTAATTGTGCTACTATGTTAGTGATATTTGTTTACAAAATTTGCATGATATTTTTAAGACGAAATAACGGTGATAGGTATTTCAAACTTGATAGGATAGAGATTTACTTGGTTGGGAGATGCATGACATGCTAACGAAGCAAAAAAAGGTGGCCCTCTGGGTAATATGGGTTTTATTATGGCCCAGCATATTTGTATTGATTTATCAGCTTCAACCCCCAACATTCCAAGGTCACGAAATTGATCTCCTTTCCTTTGCTTTGTTAATGGGAATTGTGGCGTTATTTCCAATTATAGTGAATGGTACTCCTATATTTTTCATTCATGGAATTGGTTTAACTGTTTTTATTTATTTTGGTTTGTTTGTGGAAATCATGCTAACTCAAATGGCTTATATCATTTTATTCGCTAAATTGAGGTTACCTAAAAATGATTTATATAAGATTCCATTAAACTTTCTAATGTTTATGTTTGTTTCCATCGGGGCAGCTGGTGTGTATTATTTATTTGGTGGCAGACATGGGGCACTAGAAATTAGTTCACCTATGGATATTATTCCTATTTTAGCTTATTCCCTTGCAATCATTCTTATCAACCAGCTACTTCTCAATCTGATTCGCACCTTTATTGTGGGCTTACCTTCAAAGTTCTTTAATCGCAGTTTGCTATGGGAAGGTGTTAGTAACCTCATTATTCTACCTGTAGCACTCGTGCTTTATATTCTATATGTAGAAATTGGACTAGGGGCTATTTATTATGTTGGTGTTCCATTTGTCAGCTTATCGATTATACTTATGCTTTTTTATAGAAGTCGTCGCATCAATGACTATTTACAACGCACAAGTGACATAGGTCATGAGCTAACGGAAAAATTAGAGGTTAGTGAAGTACTAGATCGGTTTGTAGAGAACATCTCTACTCTCTTGGATGTGAATTATGCTTATATTTATGATGTAGATGAAAGTAAGGATTGGTTAACACTAATCCGTTTTTATGATGCAACGGAAGAGCGCGATTTTCCAACTGATGACCTACATAAATTCGAAGGCATTAGTGGGAAAGTATGGGGAAATGCGCAAGGTATTTATTATCATTCTCGCAAACAATGGGAAGAAGGCAATACCAAGTTTATGCCTGAAGAAGTTGAAAGTGTTATTTCAATCCCAATATTGCGCCATAATCAGGTCGTCGGCGTTCTAACGCTAACATCGAAAAAGAAGCGAGCGTACGAGAAATATCAATATATGATTGTAGATATACTAACAAATTACTTAGCTGTAGCTATAGAAAATGCTCGAAATTATGAGGAAACCAAACGGCAAAGTGAAATATGCCCTCTCACAAATCTATATAACTATCGATACTTTGAAAAACACTTGCAAGCATATTTTAGTCAATTACAAAAGAATGGCGTCCCTGAAAGAATAGCTCTTATTTTACTAGATTTAGATCATTTCAAAGAAATTAATGATCAATACGGACACGAAAGTGGAAATGAAGCACTTTGCGAGCTTGCTGATCGTTTAAGGAATATTATTTCCGACAAGGGAACGGTTGCGAGGTATGGTGGAGAAGAATTTGTTATATTACTACCAAATGTTAACCAGGAACATGCTCTCCACATCGCAGAGCACGTGCGACGAAAAATAGCCAATACTCCTTTCACCTTACATGAACATATATTAGAAGAAAAGAATCCAGTGCAGGTGTATATAACCGCAAGCATTGGGATTGCAACGTATCCTGATGATTGCGAAGATCCTATGGAGCTTGTTCGTCATGCAGACCGAGCCATGTATATGGGAGCTAAGCGCCAGGGCCGAAATAAAGTTGCAAGTTACGAGAAGGTAGTGGAAACAGCAGAGTAATGACTCTGCTGTTTTTTATTGTCTAGCTACAAAAATATTGGCGTGTGTATAACTTAATAAATTAAGCGTAATACTTGTGTTTATTTTCATGTGTACGACATGGTAAATGGTTCGTAGGAACTAATGATTCGGGGGATATATGGTAATGGCTAGGTCAAATATAGCAATAAATTCTTTTAAATATACCAACTTTATTATACAATTACGATATAGTCGAACGTTGTCAAATTTCGGAGAAAAAGGAAGAGGTGAGGTTTTGGACATTCTATTTGCCCTCGTTGGGGTAGGAATTTTGTTACTTATACTGTACATAGTGCCTGTAGGATATAACAAAAAAGGAAACCTCTACTTAGTTGGAGCTGCGTTATTGATTGCTCTTACCACACATTATGCAAATGTAACATTCCAATGGTGGCAAGGAGGACTAATTTTACTTTTATTATCCTTTCTTATGACGATTCTTTTAAGTCGAAATCTCGAAAACTATAAATTAGCAACAGAAGGATCAGATCTGGAGAGCTCTTCAGAAAAAGGGGAATACGATAAACATTTTAATCATTTTGACGATGATATAGAAGAGGATTATTCTAGTGATTTGCTAGTAGAAGGGAATAGCGAAACTACATTTACTCAACCACCATCAGCCCAAACTTCTGAAGACCCCTCAAGCATGGCAACCAATCAACCAACGGCTATCGAAGATCATAAGCAGGATGATGTTGTAATCTCAGAGTTAGATGAGGAAGATGTTGACTTTATAGAAGAACGAGAAATCATCACTGAAGAAAAAGACAGAAATGAACAAGATCAAACAGGTGAAGATATTATAGAATGGGAAACGATAGACATAAAAGAAACAGAAAGTATTGTGAGTCCTGAAGAAGAGCTAATAGCCAATCGTCTACAAGGAAACGAAGAAGAAGCTATGCCTGTCAAAGAACCACATAACGTATCCCTAATTCACGGTGATGAAGATGACGGAACTACTGTAAATGAAACTGATCAAGAAGAATTCTTAAATAATCGAGACTTGGACGATACTAATTCATCAATGGAAGATACTTATGAAGATTAAGAATCTTGTAATCAATCCTGACACGGATCAGCTGACTTTTTAACAATAGAGCATGTAGATTGGCAGGTAAGTGTGAAAGCAATTCCCTTTAAGAAAATAAACGTTAGTGAATAACCAAGCAAGCTATGCACAAGAGCAATCACAGAGCCAAACAGCTCAGCTGGAAACAAATTTAGCTGACGTAGAGAAACAACAATTAGAACTTCTTAAAGGTAAAACGGTGCTAAAAGATATCGTAAATCCACAAGGAGACGTCATTATTGAAAATGGGAAAAAGCTAACAGCTGAAGATGTTGAAATGGCCGAAAGTGAAGGGCCGATTGTAGTGGTAGATATAACGATGAACGTAAATGAGTAACCACGACAAGGGTGAATTAATGTGGGACAAAAAATTGACTTTAAATTATTTTTTTTACTGTTGTCTATGGCTTTATTCCTCACTGGAATGTCGATAGGTGGAGGTTTTGCTTATGATACCGTGTTGGCAGGACCAGAAACATACGAAAATGGGACAGCGGTAGGAGGGATTGACCTAAGCGGTTTGACGAAAGCTGAAGCAAAAACTAGCCTTCAAGACGCAACTACTGACTGGAAACAAACACATTCTATCATGCTAAACATGATAGATACTCAAGTCACACTTCCGTCATCATTAATACAATTCAATTTAGGTCAATCCTTAGAAGAAGTAATGGAAGGTGCCTCCTCCCCATTATCTGTGGCTATTATTCGTTCTAATTTTTCCGAAATTGAGGATGAGGTAGGAGTAAATCTTTATAATAAATTGTTGCTTCAAGAATTAGAAAAAGATTTAAAACAAAGAGCGAGTTCATTAAACTCCGAACCGATTGAATATTCTATATATGATTATGTAGAAAAAGGTACAACTGAGTTATATGAAACCATTAGTCAATATACCATCTCTATTCCAGAGGGGGTTGATCCCTCCTATTATGTTAAGGAAGTTAACAAAGCAACCATTAAGGCAAATGATTCTTTTTCCTTATTAGAGTTTGCTCAAGATGCATCTGTTCAGAACCCCAAAGCTTTACATTTAATGGCTTCTACTATATATGGAGCTACACTTAAAACGAACTTCACTATTAAAGAGCGTCATATAAGTCAACACCGCCCTGCTTATATTCCTAGAGGACGTGAGGCTAGTGTGAAGGTTGAGGAAGATCATGACCTTGTTTTTGTAAACGTTAATTCTAGTAATTATGAGCTTCAGACAGAAGTGACTAATGGGAATTTGGTGGCAAGATGGGTAGGCTATCCACTTCCTGATGAATATGAGGTGGCCATTAAAGATGCTCAAACCTTAGACCCTAGAACGGTAGTACACTATTCAACAGAAGTCTATCAAACACAGGTGAAACAGGAAGGTTCTTCTGGTGAAGTATATAAATTGTATCGAACAATCAATGGTGAAAGCGCGACAAGATTGATTACCGAAGACTATTATTCACCAGTAAATCGTATAGAAGTTCGTTATCAACCTGTTGAATCCAGTGATTCGTCTTCTAACAACAATTCTGACTCAGATTCTAGTGACGATGATTCTAATAGTAATGATGATTCTACAGATGGTTCGAACAACGGAGATGACACAGGAGATTCTAACTCCACTAGCGGAAATGATGGATCTGATGGGACGAATGATGATACGTCTACAGACTCAACTAATGATAACCAGGATGATTCAAACGATGTCATTCAAGATCCAGAAGATATATGGGACATTTCGGATGGTCCATCTAAAGGAGAATAATAACTTAAAAATGCGAATCCCGATAGGATTCGCATTTTTATAGAGGAAAGTGAGGGAGATTGATGGCTGAACGTAAACGCTTGGGAGACTTATTAAAAGAAGCCGGCATACTGACAGAAGAGCAAATCTCAGACACAATCGAAACCAAGAAAGAGGGACAAAAGCTTGGAGATGCTTTACTTGAAAAAGGATTTATTACAGAACAGCAGCTTATAGAAGTGTTGGAGTTCCAATTAGGAATACCACATATTTCCTTATACCAATATCCTATTGATCCGAGTATTATAAACATTGTTCCAAAAGAGTTCGTACAACGAAACTTAGTAATACCTCTAAATAAAGAAGATAATCAACTAGTAGTGGCAATGAATGACCCAATGGACTACTATACTATTGATGACTTAAAAATATCTACGGGGTTTCAGATTTCTCCGGTTATCGCAACGAAAGATGAAATACTCCAAGCAATCAACAAGCATTACAATTTAAAGGACGAGGATTTAGAGGAAGGAAATTCAGACGATCCAAACGATGCACCTGCAATTCGACTGATGAATCAACTTCTTCAAGCTGGTATTCAACTTAAAGCAAGTGACATACATATTGATCCACAGGAAACGAAAGTATTCATACGATATCGAATAGATGGCATTTTAAGAACGGAACGAACGTTGCCAAAATCATTGCAGAACTCTTTAATTGCTAGAATTAAAATCATGGCAAATTTGAACATTACCGAAACGCGTTTGCCTCAGGATGGTCGAATTAAAACGACCATTGATCGCAATCCAGTTGATTTACGTATCTCCACTTTACCAACTGTTTTTGGTGAGAAAATCGTTATTCGTATTTTGGATTTAGGGAGTGCTTTGAGTAAGGTCGGGGAATTAGGCTTTAATAAAATTAATCATAAACGGTTTATGAATTTAATTGAGCAACCTTCTGGATTAGTTCTCATAACGGGCCCAACAGGTTCTGGTAAATCCTCTACCTTATATGCTTCGTTGAATCAACTGAACACAGATGATGTCAATATTATTACCGTTGAAGATCCTGTTGAGTATCAGATTGAAGGAATCAATCAAGTCCAAGTGAATAGTGCTGTAGGCTTAACGTTCTCTAAAGGACTTCGCTCCATTTTACGCCAGGACCCAAACATTGTCATGGTAGGAGAAATTCGTGACTCTGAAACAGCCGAGATAGCAATCCGAGCTTCTTTAACAGGACACCTTGTATTTAGTACACTCCACACCAATAGTGCCATTGCTACTATTCCAAGATTATTTGATATGGATGTAGAACCATATTTGGTCGTTTCCTCTTTATCAGGAATTGTTGCTCAGCGTCTAGTGCGAAAGATTTGTCGAGATTGTAAAACATCTTATACCCCTAGTGATATGGAAGTACAGACAATGAAGAAGCGTGGTATGAAAGTGGACCAACTATACAAAGGCAAAGGTTGCAATAGTTGTCAAAATACAGGCTACAGAGGACGGTTAGCCATCCAAGAAGTTTTAGTGATTGACGATAAGATTAAGACAATGATGATGAATTATGAATCCATCAACGAAATCTATCATTATGCATGGAAAAATGGCATGATTTTTTTAATAGATGATGGCTTGTTAAAAGCAAAGCAAGGCCTAACATCCATCGAAGAGGTTTTACGAGTAGCTCAGAGCAGTTAGGAGGTTCGATATGAAAGACCGTTTTGACACACTATTAAAAAGTGCTTTTGAATTAAAAGCATCCGATATTCACCTAACAGTAGGAATGCCACCTGTCTTCAGGATTCATGGTGACCTAAAACAATATGGAAAAGAAAAACTAGCGCCGCAGCATACAGAAGAAATGGCTAAAGCGATTCTTTCGGATACCTTATGGGAGAAATTCGAAGAAACAGGTGAGGTAGACTTTTCTTATGGAATCCCGGGAATTTCAAGGTTTAGAATAAATGCATACCATCAACGTAATTGTATTTCTTTAGCTGTTAGGGTTGTTCCTACTAGCATTCCAAGTATGGAAGATTTACATATGCCTGAAATCCTTAAGACCATTTCTAAATTACCCCAAGGGTTGGTTTTAGTTACAGGACCAACTGGTAGTGGGAAATCCACAACATTAGCTTCGATGATTGACTATATGAATCAAAATACAAGAAAGCATGTTATTACATTAGAAGATCCAATCGAATATTTGCACTCTCACAGATTATGCCTTATTGATCAACGAGAGGTAGGTTTTGATACAAGAAATTTCGCGAATGGATTACGTGCATGCTTACGACAAGACCCCGATGTCATTTTGGTGGGAGAGATGCGTGATTTAGAAACAATCGCAACTGCTATAACAGCTGCAGAAACAGGGCACTTAGTATTGGGTACGTTACATACCACAGATGCTGCTTCTACCATTGATCGTATCATCGATGTGTTTCCACCCAACCAACAATCACAAGTTAGGATTCAATTGGCGGGTGTATTACAGGCTATTATATCTCAACGTTTATTCCAAACAACCGATAAAAAAGGTAGACGAGCAGCTACCGAAATTTTACGAAACAGTCCAGCAGTAAAGAATTTGATACGAAATGAAAAAATTCATCAGCTTCCTAATATTATGCAAACCTCAAAAGCGCAAGGTATGCATACGCTTCAAATGTCGGTGAAGTCATTGCTTGAACAAGGAATCATTTTAGAAGAGCAAGCTTCTCCGTATTTAGAAGAGAGGAATGTATAACATGGCTTACTATAGTTATAAGGCTCGAAACACGCGTGGTCAGCAGAAGCAAGGAAAAGTGAGAGCAGCTTCCAAAAGAGAAGCGATTGAACAGTTGAAAACACAAGGGCTAGCGATTACTACCATTCAGGAAATGAACAGTATTTTATACAAGGATATATCCTTTGGAAAAGCTGTAAAGCCAAAAGATTTTGTAGTGTATCTTAGACAGTTTTCTACACTTATTGATTCAGGAGTATCTCTCGTTCAATCTACCTATATTCTGGCCGAGCAAACGTCCAATAAATCCTTAAGTAGTGCACTAGATGACATAGCAAATCGCTTAGAAGGTGGACAATCATTTTCAGATTCCGCCGAACATCATCAAAAAATCTTTCCACCCTTGTTTATCAATATGCTCCGTGCAGGGGAGGTAGGGGGTAATATTGATGAAATTCTAGAACAAATGGCCGAATATTACGAGAAACAAAATGAAACACGTCAAAAGGTCATTTCTGCTCTTACGTACCCTGCCATTGTATTAACGATAGCTGTTGGAATTATCATCTTCTTACTTAGTACAGTCGTCCCACAGTTTACGGATATGTTTGCGACAATGGGAGGAGAGCTACCTGCTGTCACAAAATTTGTTATCGCTTTAGGAGAAATTACACAGTCTATATGGTGGCTATTTCTCATTCTTCCTGTTCTTATTTGGCTTTTATTTAAGTACATGAACCAAGTGGATACCATAGCATATCGGCTTGATTATATAAAATTACGAATTCCGGTATTTGGCTCTTTGTTACAAAAGGCTGCCCTGGTAAGGGTTACGAGAACATTAAGCTCTCTCTTTCAAAGCTCTGTACCTATTCTGGAATCCGTTCAAATTACAGAACGGATTGTTGGAAATAGGGTCATAGAGAAAGTGTTGAAGCAATCAAGGTCCGAACTAGAAAAAGGTGAATCTATGGCAAGACCATTTGAGAATCATTGGATTTTTCCGCCTTTGGTTACTCAAATGATATCTGTGGGGGAACAAACAGGTTCATTGGATAAAATGCTCACAAAAGTAGCAGATTTCTATGAATCAGAACTAGACCATACAACCGATCGTTTAAAAACATTAATAGAACCGATAATGATTACAATATTAGCTGTTGTAGTTGGTACTATTGTTGCATCCATAGCGATACCAATGTTCTCTATTTTTGAACAAATTAATTAAAGGTTTTAGGCTGAAAGTAATAGGATATTTGATATAATAGTAGATAGATAATAATTATTGGAGGTGACTGTCAGGGTGAAAATTAGAATAGGATATCTTCATATATTAATAATTCTTCCTCTTGTTATCATGTTCACGGTGATGTACCTACCGGGACAAGTAGATGCTGAAAAAACGCAACAAGAAGTAATTAATGATATGAAGGAGTCTCCTTTATATCAAATGACTGATTATAAGCCTATGCAATATAGTACAGATCAAGATTTGAAGTTTAGTAATGATGTGAGAATCTCAGGTAATCCAACTATCTCCAGTCAATCTGTTGCTTTTCTGAAATCAGTTTCCATTAGCGGAAATACAAACTTTGATATAAATGGAGATGCTTACTTTTATGAAAGACTCATGGTTAGTGGAAATACTGACATAACTGTAAAAGAAGATACTTATTTTTATAACGGTGCCGATATTTCAGGAAACACAGAATTTATAGTAGAAAATGATGCTTATATAAAAGGGAGTCAATTATTTGCATTTAATGGTAGTAAAAGTAAGATTTGTGTGAGAGGCACGTTACACTATGAAGGTAGTAAGCCTGACTATGTACATGAAGAAGCATGTACACAAAAAGGGAATGGCATTTACGCACAGCATATTTCTGACTCTGACCAAAACGATGACTCAGATTCTGATGATGATTCTAGTAATAATGATGACGATAACAATAACAACGAAAACCAAGGCTCTCCATCTCTAAATGTGAATGTAACTCCTAGTAACGATAATATTATTAAACCAGTAAATGGCCCCGCGGAAGGTAATGTAGATATTGAATTACTGACAGAAGGAGCATTACAAGCTTCCAGACGACAACCAATTGATGTTGCGTTTATCTTTGATGTGTCTGGTTCCATGAATGATGGCTCGAAGTTAAGGGACGCTAAGGAAGCCTTTGCCAATGCCATAAACGAGTTTGAAACGAACGGGCACCCTGATGATCGATTTGCAATTATTCCGTTTTCGACTGACGTAGGTAAAGTAGGGGGCCGCGGAGAAGATTATCTTGATTTAACGAAAGATTTGAATTCTATTCGCTCATTCTCCGAAGACCTCTATGCAAATGGTGGTACAAACTACACGCAAGCCTTAGAGAAAGCAAATGAGCTGTTAAAAGGATCGGACCGTAATAAAAGTATTATCTTCCTAACGGATGGTGAACCTACTGAATCAAAAGGTTACGATACAGTAAGATATACGACGAATGATTGTGCATTTTGGGATTGGCGCTGTGAAGATGAAGAACATACAGTAGAAGCTCTTCATCGTTATACCATTTATACAAACAATTCCACGAGTGTTCAGGTTAAATTGTATGATAATTGGTATCCTCGCGGAGGATTTACTCTAGAGCAAGTGCAAGAAAGTATTCGAAATCATATCAACGAACAAGTAGAAAAACTAGCAGCTAACAAAATAAAGTTGTATTCGATAGGGTTTGGACAAAAAGAGAATGTGGATATGAATTTGCTTGAAGAACTATCAGCTTCTACTGGAGCATATGCCTCTCAAGCTACCACTGAATTTATTAATTCTGAAATCAATAAGATTAGTCAAGATATTAACCAATTAGCTTTATCTCAAATAAGCTTGAACGTAAAACTTCCTGATAATGTAGCTGTAAAAGCTGGTTCGAATGCTACGGTGGAAGACGGTTATGCGAACGTGAACATGAAAGACGTTCAATTTGATGAAGATGGGAATATGAAACCTTCGTTTACGTATGATTTACCTTTAACCTTTAGTCAAGCAGGAGAGTATACCTTTGATGATGTAACATTAACGTACAAGGATTTAGATGGAGATGTTCAGACGGTGAATCACCCATCCTTTACAATGAATGTTTCTGAGAAAGAAGCTCCTACTTTTAGTGGAGCGGCAGAATTTGAAAATCCTGATAACGTTAGTCAGTTGAAAAAGAAAAGGTCCAGTGATGGTAATCTAATTGAAGATAATCAATTTACAGTTAACTACTCTTTAATCCCTAAAAATGGACTAGGAGAAGGGATTCTTTCTAATATTATGATCTACCAGCCACTACCTGAGGGGATTGCGCTGAATGATTCTAGCATTGAAGTTATAGAAGAAGAAGGAGTTCGTTACGCGAAAGTACCATTATCCCAATCTATTGCGTATAATGGAACTGTCAATACGAACTCAGAAGAACTTCAATTATCAGAAAGTTTTGAAGCCGATCGTATTTCAGATGGGTTTGATCAAATCACACTTATTAACAATCAACAAAACGCTGATGAGCCATGGAGACTTCAGTTTAGAACAAACAATAACCTCGATGAGGATATTAGTGTAGAAATGGTGTTCGAGGATGGGAGTTCAACATATATCCAAGAGCTAACAAGCAACAGCGTTTGGAAGGACAAATACGCTAAACAACCTACGAAGCTTATCTATCAAAATAATAGTTCCTTGCAATTTGATCCAAATGAGTTACAAGCAAAGCTTGACTTAAAAGCAATTGCTGCTGTCAATACAAAGCTACCTTCCGCTGAAGTTCGCTATGAAGATAGCAGTTCCGGTTCCTTAATGAATACACTTGCTAAGCCTGAAGAAACGATTTCCTATGAAGTGTTATTAGAAAAAGCTACATCAAACAACTATACTTTATATAAGACATTAGAGGATGGCGTTATTACGAAATTAGCTGGATCTAATGAAGGATCAAAACAATTTGTTGGAAACACCAAGCCTTACGATGGGTTAGTAACAGATATGCAATTCGCGAATGACCAACGCGAAATTGTCATTACCTATCTTGATGGAACGACAAAAAGAATTAAGCTTGAACCAACGATCTTTGTAGAGGGTGATGATGGTAATCAATCGGTTGTGCCTTATGGTGAAATACCTACGTACTCCTATACAGGAGATATCTTCACTTTCGGTCAACAATTGAATCAGTTGATTACCCCTAAAGAAGATGTAGAGTATAGCTACACAATCTATGATAAAAATGGTCAAGAATTAACATCTGGTACATTAACGGAAGGCAATACCTATCAAACCACTCGAAATATAAATCCAGATTACCAAAAAGTAGTGGTACAGGCTCAAGGTGGCTTCGCAGATGCCTCTAAACAAGTGTCCTTTATCGTAGAATCTAAAATCAAACAGCCAACACGTATTGATTTTAAAGATGATGGTTATGTGATGTTCGTTGGAGAGGATAGAGACTTTTCAGATGAAGTAGTGTTTACACCTTCTGAGAATGTAGATAAATCTATTTCCTCCTGGTCTGTTACGGGTAATAATGGCAATGTGAATCAGAATGGATCAGTACTAACTGCAAGAGAACCTGGAACGGTGAACTTAGTTGTAAGAACACCTTCAGGTCTGAATGCTTCTGTACCTGTAACGGTTAAACTCAAAGAGCCAACATCCATTGGCTTTAAAGATGATACCTATACAATGCAGATTGGTTCAACAAGAGACTTCTCTAGTGAGTTTGTCATTGAGCCTGCTAACAACGTAAATGATGCAGTTAAGAAATGGAAAGTACAGAATCCCTCTATCTTATCTAATAATAGGTTCACAGTAAGAGCAAAGAAACTTGGGCACTCAGACTTCACGGTAGAGATGCCGAATGGAAAGACAGCTACCATTACCATCAATGTGGTTCGAGATTCAGAAGTACAGAATAGATGGTAACTAAGAATACGTAAAAGAGCACCGAATCAACGATTCGGTGCTCTTTTTAATTTGAATTGTAGCTCTTTTCCTGTAAGGAGTTGGAGTAGACTTGCAAACGTTCTACACGAGGTAACGCCTGTGATTTATTAAAGACGATGGTGGGATCATATTCAATTTGCAGACGAGGATTTCCTGTAGCCTCTCCTAATATATTATTCCCATCTTCTACATCATTAAGGTATATGTTTCCTCTTGTAGCATTTGCGGTTAAATTGTTACCGGAAAAGATGCCGCCATTAATATGAATATAGGAACCAACTGCGTACAAATCAATATTTTTGTCACTATAAAAGAAGGCTTTTAGAGTACTTTGATCTTCGCTGGGATCCTCAAACTCATTGATACGAGAAATGATGAGATTGTCTTGGCTAAATAATGCTAGTTGCTCATCCTCTTTACCGATAATGTTAGAATTATAAATTTCACTTGTCCCAGTTGTGTATGTGGCAGAATTAAATTGTATCGTTCCATCTATGAATAGATTCCCGTCCACAAGAAGGTTTTGCTCAATTTTCATAATCTCTCCTTCAGGAATACCTTCTCTTGAACCAATAATGTCAATATTACCTTCTACATATAACCAGCTGTCTTCACCTAAGAGGTTCTCACTATCATATAACATGAATTTGTTAATCTTATTTGGAACTCCAGGGCATTGTGTACTTACGATATATTCGTTGATAGTTTCATCTTCACCCATGACCTTCCCATTTTTGAGAAGCACCTTCCCATTCTCTCCTTTGATATTGCCGAATGGATCAACGTCGACACAATGGTCTTTATCATATTCTGGTTTGTAGGAGGAAGACTTATCATTAAATGTTTCGGCGACATTTATTCCTTGGTATTTATCAACTGAGATATTTTCTAAAGCAAAATTTGAGGCTTCTTGATTTAAGAATTCTTCGTTATTGTTGACAGTTTGAAAGCTATTTTTGTCGGCAATGGATACTATGGCTTGTTGCTGTTGGATTGTCTCAGTGTTAAGTGGTTGTATAATCGGGTATAATTTCGTTTTAAAGTTAGGTCGTGTACTTCCAAATTCATAATATCCTTCTTTGGATAGATTTAAAACAGAAGCATAAACATTTCCAGAGATTTCAGGACTGCCATTTAACTGTAACGTTTTCTTAGCTCCCATGCCATTTTGTAGTGCTGTGGGCGTTGCGGATAAATAGATCCTTTTACTAAATTCATGTACTTGTGCAGGTGCACCACCTGTACCATCTACTTCTGCTCTAGAAGTTATTTCAAACACTCTAGTATAGTTCGTATCTGTATTGATGTCTGTTTCCTCATCTGTCACATTCTGAATCGTGTAACGGACTTCTGTGTTTGTACCATCATAAGAAAGTTCAAGGTTGTTAAAGTCATCTATATCATTTTGGTAGTCGTCCATTTCTTTTAAGCTATAATCTTCAAAATAAGATTGAATTAGTACGACACCTTGTTGGATTGCTTTTTTTGCTTCATGGATGGATTGTACTTGATCTTCTTGCAACTCTGTTCGTTTTCCACCAGAAACCGTAGCCCCTAAGACAGATAGACCTAATATGGAAAACATGACGACCATTAATAATACAAAAAGGAGCGCTGAACCCTTTTCATTTTTAAACACCTATTCACATCCTTTCTGCTAACAGAACATTAGAATCCGAATGAACTCTGCATGCCTACTGGACCAATAGAATTTTTGGATAGGTATAAATTAATTGAGATTATACCTGTTTCTTGATACGTGTCATTACTTTCCTGAGCAAAAAAATTAGCTTGGATGGAAGGTACTTGCCCATCCTCGCTGTTGCTGATATTCACGGAACTACTTGCGTCAATAATATAGGAGTTTTTATTGTCATCATCGGTGTAGGGGCCGGTTATTTCAACTTGATATGTATTGGATTGTTGATCTTTGATTAAACGAATATCTAATGATTTAGAGGCTTTTTCTCCTTTGGTGGAGCGTATTAATCCCTTATTGGTAACAGAAACATCTTGAAATGTATGAGCTATGATGCCTGTTTCATCATCCATATTCTCGATATAGTCTGGAGAAAATTCGTAGATTTCTCGTAAGATTCTAGTCACATAATAGTTTGCTTCATCTCGTAATTGGTTTTCTGTTATGGCTTGGTTGTATGTTTTTAGTCCGAAAAATATAGTTGATCCAATTAAACCTATCACTAGTGTTGATAATGCCATCGTGGCGAGTAGTTCAATTAATGTGAATCCTCTCGCGTTTTTAAGCTTAACGAATCGATTCATGAATGACGAATCCCGTGACTGAAGAGGATGTTCTGGCATTGTTTCCCTCCTTCCAATCAATGGTTGCCTCTGTTCGTATGATTAAGTTAGATACTTTGGTTTGGTTATCTTGTTCTTCATTTTGATTTTCAATTTGCTCTAATACTTTTTCAATTCGATTATGATCTTCTGGAATACCCATGTCTTCTACATTATAAGGTTGAATGGTTACTTCAACCTCATATTCAATATTATTGATGGTAGGATTTAAGAAAGTAGAGCACTGATCATCTTTAAATAAACTTGTATACTGTTCACATTTAGAAGGTTCAAGTGTTTGACCTACATACCCTTCAACTGTTTCAAAATCCTGTGATTCCATAAAGAGTACTGCATTTCGGGCAGCATGAATGCCAACGCTCTTGCTCTGGTTTCCTTTTACATAATCGAAGGATTGAAGAAATATACCTAAGAAGATGGTCGTAACAGCGGAAAAAATCGCAATGGCAGCCAGTACTTCAACCAACGTAAAGCCTGCCTGCTGGTTATAGAACTTTTTTCTCATCTATTCATCTCCCAACTTCTCCTGATAATAAATCAATCTACTATAATTATAGCTTACTATAGGTCGAAAGCTAAATAATTTTATTAAGATTCTGTAACATGAGGAATAATTTTGTTAGAACATGTACTATTTTCTTTCAATATGTCCCGAAAGTTAATATAATAGAACTAGGTATAAAGAAGTGGGGGTTTATTTTCTTAGAAATGATTTACATATAGTATTGAAATGAACCAGCCTACTGACGATATAAAAGAAAAAGGGGAGATGGACATGTTAAAGAAATTAAGAGAGCGTTTCGGAAACGAGAAGGGTTTTACATTAGTTGAATTGTTAGCTGTTATTGTTATTTTGGGTATTATTGCAGCGATTGCTGTTCCGGCGATAGGGAATATTATTAGTAATACTAAGGATGATGCTCATGAAGGTAATGCTATTGCCATGATTGAAGCTTCAAGACTAGCGTATGCTAATGGATTAGAGACTACTGATGATAAATATACACTTGATACTTTAGTAAGTGAAGGGTACATGGAAAGTGTTCCAAATGATCCTGTTGGGGATGGTTACGATGGTTCTGCTAGTTTTGTAGAGGTATCATATAGTGATGATTCTGCAGATACCTATACAGCAACATTACAAGAAGTTGATAGTGGAACAACCTATATTGATGCTAAGACTGTAAAAAACTTAGAAAATTCTGATACAACTACAAATTAAATGTTAATTTATACAACTATTTCAATTTTCACTCTCGGCCTAATCTTCGGCTCCTTTTATAATGTTATTGGTCTTCGGGTTCCTCAATCCGAAGACTTTTTAACATCTAGGTCGAAGTGTCCGAATTGTGGGCATACGTTAGCTTGGTTTGAGTTAATTCCTGTCTTGTCCTATGTGATGCAAGGCGGGAAGTGTAGATCCTGTCATGCTCGTATTTCGATGTTTTATCCTTTTGTTGAGCTTAGTACAGGGATTTTATTTGCCTTTAGTTATATTGTATTTGGAACGTCGCTTGAGCTTATTGTATCACTTTGTTTAATGTCTTTATTTATGATTTTGTTTGTTTCGGATATGAAGTATATGCTCATTCCGGACCGCATTCTTCTATTTTTTCTCCCCATTTTTATACTTCTTCGAGTGCTTGAACCTCTACAACCTTGGTATTCTTCTATATTAGGTGCTTTTATCGGAGCTGGATTGCTTGCGCTTATTATTATTGTAAGTCGAGGTGGTATGGGGGCAGGGGATATGAAACTGTTTGGGGTGCTTGGCATCGTGTTAGGTGTGAAGGCGACCTTATTGGCTTTTTTCTTATCCACCCTTTTCGGAGCGTTGATTAGTGGGGTATTATTAGCATTAGGTGTCATTAAGCGACAAAATCCGGTACCATTTGGACCATATATTATTCTTGGTTCAATTGTGGCGTATTTTTTTGGCGACATCATCATCGAGTGGTATTTGACTACGCTAATTAGGTGAGGGATTTTATGCGTTTTTCGTTAAAGCCGTTAAAACCAAAGAAACATCGTGTGAATATGGTAATAAAAGACCATGTCATAAGGTTTTGTTATAATGATCAGGCAAGTCTGGAGGATATTCAATTTGTTGGTGAACAAATGCTTCCTTCTGGAATTATCAAAGAGGGAAAGGTACAAGATATCTTTGTTCTTACGTCGATTATCGAGGAATTAGTGGAAACCTACAATTGGAAACGAAAGAAACTCTATTTTTGTGTCCCAGATTCCTCTGTAGTAATTCGTCCATACAAGATTCCAGCTGATCTTCAGCATGATGAAGTAAAAGGGTACTTGTACATGAAACTAGGGGAGGATCTTCATCTACCCTTTGAAGATCCAGTATTTGATTACCATTACTTGTACCAAGAGGAAGAGCATCAACATATACTTTTATTTGCCTATCCAGAGGAACAAATTAGAACCTATGAATCTATCTTTCAAGAGGCAAAACTTAAGCCTCAAGCAGCAGATTTGTCTTCCTTATCCCTGTTTCGCTTATATCAATATTTTGAACAAGTGCAAGAAGACGAACATCTACTATCTATTCAGTGGAATGTCGATGGATGTGTGGTGACCGTCTTTCATGATGAAAGGCCAGTGTTTATCCAGCATATGAAAACACCACTAGATGCTAGCTTATTTAAATCAAATGAGGAAGCATTTACTGCTGTGGAGTGGCATGGAGAACAACAGGATATTGATGCTTACATACATGATCAAGTGCAAGAGATAGAACGAATCATGAATTTCTATCGTTTTTCCGTAACGAAAGGGAAAGCTGGCATTACTAAGGTTCTACTCTCTGGTGATTTTCCACAAATGGATATGATTCGACAACAATGCGAAGAGCGTTTTTCAGTACCAGTTGAACACTTGAATATTTCGGACATCTATACAAAGGAAGGGGTTGAAATTCCAGACCTGTTGGCAGAAACAGCTGGACTTTCATTAAAAGAGTAATCATCTCTCCCACTATACAAAAGGGGTGAGCTTTTTAACCATGGTCGAGATTAATCTTTTAGAAGAAAAAGAAAAACGAAATATGGTTCCACTACTTATATTATTATTGGCTATCGTGTTATTGAGCAGCTCTATGCTTTATCTTTACACTACACAACAGAGCTTAAAACAAGAGCAACAAGAAATAGAGCAGCAAATTTCGATGGTGCAGAATGAACAGAAGATTCTTCAACAATCAAAACAAGATGAAAAGCAAGTGGCTCGAGAAAATTTACAAGAAAAAGTTGGGTATGTTCAATCAACCATTTTTCCTTCTGTAGATTTCCTTCAACGACTAATTGAATTGTTACCAGAAGAGGGCTACTTTTTAACATATTCATACGAGGATGCTGGCGATATCTCTATAGATGTTCAATTTGATAGTATGCAGGAAATTGCAAAATACACGAATGCTCTGGAACATGAAACATATTTAGAAGAACTTCTTGTTAGTATGGATACGGAAAGTAAGGAAGAGGAGCAAAGCTCGACAAATTTACTTCCGCGTTACATAGCTAATTATTCGTTTGTGGTCGATGAAGAGGTATGGGAAAAGGAGCTTGATGAGAATGAAGATTGAATGGAAACGACCGCATATTTTCATTCTTGTAGCTGTGGTATTGGTAACGATCTTGTTGCTGACATTTATGAATCAACAGCTAATCGAACCACTTGAGGGGCAAGTGAAGCAAACAGAGTCCTCTTTAGAGATGGAACAAAAGATATTAGCGACCCTGCAAGAAAAAAAAGAAACATCTGCAAATTCTGCTTCCCTCAATAACACGTCTCGTGAAACACAGCTTAAGTTGCCGGTCTTACCTGTTATGGATCAATTTTTTATTGCGCTTGAACGAGCTGAGAATGCTTCAGAGAGTCTTGTTACCTCTTTTGCTCAGGATGGTGCTGAAGAAGTTGACATTCCTATACCGAATGAGAAAAAAAGCAACGATTCTTCAACGTCTTCTAACGCTGATCAAGAACAGGCTGAAACTCCAGAAGAAGCAGGTCAAGAGGTAGACCCTCAGCCAAATCAGCCTATAGAAGATGCTGAGAAGATAATGGTGAACGAGATGACGTTCCAAGTATCTGTGCAGTCTCCAGAATTTGAGGGCTTGTTAGCTTTTTTGGAAGAGTTAAAGGACTTGCCGAGAATGATCGATATTACGTCCATTTCATTTGAAGGGCCTCGTGTAGAAGAAGCACAAGAGAATGAAACGCAATTACTGGATTATACAGTTACTGTCTCCACATTTTATGACAAATCCAACAGTATTTTGCAAGATGAACTACCTCAATATCATTACGGGGATCCATCTTATAAAGATAACCCTCTTTTGAACGCTGAGGATCAAGAAGAAGATAGTGACGATAGCGATACGAACAATGAGGATAATTCCTAACCTACTCCTAGTGAGTAGGTTTTTTAATAGAAATCAGATAGATATATCTTTTTCGTTTTATAGCTTGAGGGATTAAATCTATTGGATTTCATAAGTGTGAAGGGAGAATGAGGTAGGATATTTTCGCTTTTGTTCATATTAAGAGTATTAGTTCATGTGGTGTCTCTTACATGTCTATCTTCTGAGCTCAGTGTGACTTTCCTAGCCCTATACGATAAGTTTACATCGCCTGTCATCGTATGTCGTTAAATGGACGCTTTCGCTTTTGTTCGTAGTTTATGCCATTCCTTGCCGAAAAGAGAGGAATGGTAGATGACAAAACTCGTCTTTCTTTTCTTCGGTAATATGATAGGGTTAAACAAACCTAGTGAGAAAAGAGGGGAAAGCGTGGACAATTCCAAAAAGATATCCATTCGCATCAACGGTGAACATACGTACCTCAATCGCGATGAGTTAGATAAGGACGAGCAGGTTCACGAGGATATACAAGTTGCCCAGGATGAACAGGCATCTGCTATTGAAGATTGGATGGAGGAGCAAGAGAAGAAAAAGCAGAAACATCAACAAAATAAAGAGAAGCAAGGACAAAAACCTTCATCTGGCATGAACTTATCAGTACTAGAGAGGGCATATCCTTTAAAACGTAAAAAGCTTCAATTTCCTGGATCATGGAAGCATTTAGTAATGGCTGGCATGTCAGCTGTTTTTGTTGGAATTATTTTAGGGTTTGTCATGTTGCGGTTATTTTCTGGATTGGAGGCACAACAATCACCAGGTAGTGAGGCTAGTCCGGCGTCGACATCGGTACAATCCAATAATCAAACTACAAATAATTCGAAGCCAGCGTCCAGTGGCCAAAAGCAAATGTATTCTTTTCCAACAATGAAGGCGTTTGTCGTGCAGGCTGGAATCTTTTCAACGAAGAATAAAGCAACTACTTGGCAGAGTGATTTATCTACTAAAGGAATTACTAGTTATATATGGGAACGCGATAAGCAGTTTTATTTATTTGCGGGTGTAGCACCTTCAAAAGAAGAAGGGGAAAAAATCGCCACATACCTAAAAGCGCAAGGATTCGATACATTTGTCAAAGACTGGAGTGTGACTGGCCAGGAAGTGAAGGCTGCCCAAAGTGAAGGGAAATGGATAGAGAAGGGAATGAATCATTGGTCTACCTTTTTAGCTCCGGTAGCGTTGCAAATTGATAGTGGCAAAGGGGACATTGCGAATATAGCTTCCCAAATAACAGATTGGAAAAAATCAATTCCTGGTGAAGCCACGGAAAAAACATCGATTTTAGCAACGAGCATGGATCAACTGCATACATCTAGCCAGCGATTTCAGTCATCCAAAAGTACCTCTTCCTTGTGGGAGATGCAGCGAGATTTATTAAAAATATGGTTTAGCTATGAACAGTTTATAAAAAAATCTTCTTCATAAAATAAAGAAGGACAAGTTATCATATAGCTTGTCTTTCTATTTTGTATCATTGATGAAGATAGTTTTTTGAAAACGCTATAACAATAATGCAGTTTTAAATTAGTGTAAATTATGTAATTTTTCCTTATAAGGCTTTGCAGTTGGCAACATATGGGCGTTATGATGTATATACCCTGTTTCCCTACACAACTTAGTTAATAAAGGATGGTTAGTATGACACAATTAATTTTAGCTTCTTCTTCTCCAAGAAGAAAAGAGTTACTAGACCAAGTGAACATTTCATATGAAATTCGAAAGCAACATGTAGATGAATCCAAGATGACGTGTCGCAGTCCACGTGCTTATGTTCAAACGTTAGCGGAGTTAAAAGCCCGTTCAGTACCATTTTCGGTCGATAACGAAGTGATTATAAGTGCGGATACAGTTGTCAGTTTTGAAGATCACGTATTAGGTAAGCCTAAATCTCGCAAGGAAGCCTTTGACATGTTATCCGCGCTAAGTGGGAATATTCATAAGGTTTACACGGGCGTAACGATTCGCTCTTCAGAACAAGAAACCAGCTTCGTTGAAAAAACGACAGTAGAATTCTGGCCATTAACAAAGGATGAGATTAACGAGTATTTAGATTCCGAAGAGCCTTATGATAAAGCTGGAGGTTATGGTATCCAATCCAGTGGTGCTATCTTCGTAAAAGAAATAAAAGGTGACTATTACAATGTTGTAGGTCTACCACTTTCTCGTGTAGTCCGTTCTCTACGTTCATACGGTATTTTTCCAAACCTTTCGCAACCAGAACATAAGGTAACAGGGAATTAAGCGCCAGGGAGGCGATGGTTTGTCTGAAACCTCTGTACTAATTAAACATGTCCCCCGGGAAGATCGACCACGTGAACGGATGATCCAACTGGGGGCTAAGCATCTATCAAACCAAGAGTTGCTAGCTATTTTATTAGGCAGTGGGATGAAAAATGAGTCTGTTATTTCTTTATCACAACGTGTATTGATTCACTTTGAAGGCTTGATGTTATTACGAGATGCAACGATTGAGGAACTGACAGCCATTCGAGGCATTGGAACAGCGAAGGCAGTGGTGATTTTAGCCGCATTAGAATTAGCGAAGCGTCTTCATAATCATAAGCCGAGTGAACGTTACATTATTAAAAGTCCAGAAGATGGCGCAGACTTTGTCATGGAAGAAATGCGTGATCTACATCAAGAACATTTCGTATGTATTTTCCTCAATACGAAAAACCAAGTCATTCACCGCCAAACGATTTTTATCGGGAGTTTAAACGCCTCCATTGTCCACCCAAGAGAAGTCTTCAAAGAAGCGGTTAAACGCTCCGCAGCCTCCATCATATGTGCTCACAACCACCCCTCAGGTGATCCCACCCCATCTCAAGAAGATATCCATGTAACCCGAAGATTAACGGAATGTGGCAAGATGTTAGGTATTGAAGTGCTAGATCATATCGTTATAGGAGATCGTAAGTTTGTTTCCCTGAAAGAGAAAGGGTATTTGTAATGTATTTGTAATCAGGATGTAAGAAATTTCGGCCCTCACGTATTAAGTGAGGGCTTTTTCATGTTTTGACATATGTTGTTAGAATTACGTTCTAAATTTTTCTGATTCTTTAAATGCCTGAAGTCGTATTAACCTGTTATTCTAATATTAAATTAAATGTTTATGAAAAGCTCTATGTAATGCTCATTAATCTTGCTAGAACTAACTCAAAAAGGGGTCGCTTAAAATGTATAAATTAAAGTATATTCTTTTAGTTAATATACTTGTAGCATTTATACTTTAGGTTTTAATAATATCCATACAGAGATGCAAAAAGGGAAAAGCCAACCCAATATTAGTTCTAAAGAAGAAAATTCCTCAAATGGCGAGCAAAAAGAAGTGAAACAAATTAATGCTCAGGTCAAGGGTTATACTTTTGAAGAATCTGTAAAAGAAGCGGAGTTAATTGCTAGAGTGAAAATTAACTCAACTGGAGGAGAAGTTGGTGGAAATCTTCCAAAAACAATATTTGATTCTACCGTACAAGAAATCTATAAAGGTAAAAATTCGCTCAAAGGAAAAGGTTCGATAATAATTTTACAAGCTGGTACGGATGAAGTAGTTGTTAATAATATTGAACCATTTCAAAAGGGAGATGAATTACTTTTATTCTTAAATGAAGCTAGAAACAAGGATAACACTTATTGGATTCTAGGAGAGTATTCAAATTACTATGAAGTTAAAGATAATGAGATTGTAAAAAAGAACTTCGCTTCTGAAAGTTTAAAGGATATATCTAAAGAAGTGAAAAAGAAAGAATTTTCAATACAAGGTCTTAATAAAGAAGTTGAAAAGGTACAGCAACATTTTGAGAAAGACACATTTATTATTGAATTGAAAAAAGAAATCAAGAAGCAACAGTAAAAAAATGATTTTATAAGCGTAAGTATAGTAGATAAAAGATAAGGAAGAAGTACCTTGTTATATTTTAATCTGCTATCAAGTTTGTTTCACTAAAATAGATAGGGTACCGGTAATAAATATTTTCTTATAGTAGATTCCACTATCATGCGCCTTCCAGCCCAATATTTTGGAGCATTCCTACAAAAATACCTACCCATAACACTATCTATTTTTTCTATTTTTTCGTATAATTGAAATGACAAAATAGCTATGTAAGCGCCATTCGTTAGGTATTTTATACGTTTGGCGCTTCTTAACGTGATTTTTGTAAAAAAATGTTGGGTGATACATACATTCGGGAACAAGAAAGATAGTTATCTTAACATTTCATTGAATAGTATAGAATAGGTTGTTTGTACAAAAGAAAGGAAGATGAACGTGGTTGGATTTGGATTTTCCCAAGACCTTGGAATCGATTTAGGTACTGCGAATACATTAGTTTTTTTGAAAGGCAAGGGTGTCGTTGTACGCGAACCATCAGTTGTTGCCAAAAATAACAATACAGGACAAATTGAAGCTGTCGGAAATTCAGCAAAGAATATGATAGGCCGTACGCCGGCAAATATTTCGGTCATACGTCCAATGAAGGACGGCGTGATTGCGGATTATGATACGACTGCTGCTATGATGAAGTATTACATCAAGAAGGCGCAAAAAACACGCTCCTCGTTTGCTAGAAAGCCAAATGTTATGGTTTGTGTTCCATCAGGTATTACGATGGTAGAAGAACGTGCTGTGATTGATGCGACAAAACAAGCTGGTGCTCGGGATGCATTCCCAATCGCAGAACCTTTTGCTGCAGCCATAGGGGCAGGATTGCCTGTGTGGGAGCCTACTGGTAGTATGGTAGTAGATATTGGCGGAGGTACGACTGAGGTAGCGATCATTTCTCTTGGTGGGATTGTGACGAGCCAGTCGATACGTGTTGCCGGTGATGAGATGGATGAGTCCATTACGCAATACATTCGAAAGCAATATAATCTAATGATTGGGGAGCGCTCTGCTGAAACGCTTAAGATGGAAATTGGTACAGCAGGTAAGCCACAAGAAAATGACGAATTAGATATACGTGGGCGTGATTTAGTCACAGGATTACCAAAAACCATCACGATTACAGCAGAAGAGATTTCTCGCTCCTTACAAGATACGGTTGATCAAATTGTCGACGCTGTCAAAGTAACGTTAGAAAAAACACCTCCAGAGTTAGCAGCTGACATTATGGACCGAGGAATTGTGTTAACAGGTGGTGGAGCTATGCTCAAGAAGCTTGATGATGTAATTAGTAATGAAACTCAGATGCCAGTATTTGTTGCAGAAGATCCATTAGATTGTGTGGCGATTGGCACAGGTAAATCGCTTGAGTACATTCATCACTTTAGATCGCAACCAAATGTTGCTACTAGAACTAACATGGAGTAAGTAGGTGTAATTATGCCATCGTTTTTCAGGAACAAGCGTTTAATCCTTATCCTTATTAGCATCATTCTCTTGGTGGCATTAATTGGCTTTACGATGAGAGATCGTGATAACTTAACATGGCCAGAAGAGTTTTTACAGGATACGATTGGTGGGGTACAAACTGTTTTTCATACTCCGGTCCAATTTGTTACTGGAATCTATGATAATATAAAAGACATACGACAAACTTATGAACAAAATCAAATGTTAAAAGCTAGAGTATCCGAATTTAAGGACTTATTAATTGATGTGAAGCAATTAAAGAAGGATAACGAAGAACTACGAAAGTTACTTGATAAACAAGAGAATATGAGTGATTATGAAGAAATTCCAGCAACTGTTATCGCACGTAGTCCAGAACCTCGTTGGTTCAAGCAATTAACAATAAACAAGGGGAAAAGACATGGTGTGAAAGCCAATATGGCTGTTATTACTGGTGATGGATTAGTAGGGAAAATTCAGTCCACATCTGCGGTAACCTCTACTGTTCAGTTGTTAAGTGGCTTTGATCGCTCAAACGTCATCCATGGGGTTATTTTAGGCGGAGAAGATGACAAAGATCAATATGGTCTTATCGAGGCACCTGATGACAAACAGAAAGACGCTTTACTATTAAAGAAGATTCCTTATGAAGCAAAAATCGAAAAAGGTCAGACGGTTGTCAGCTCAGGCATGGGAGGCGTATTCCCTAAAGGTCTATTAATCGGAAAGATTGAGAAGGTTGTCATAGATGAATATGGCTTGACTCAGACAGCTTACGTAGAACCAGCAGCAGATTTATATGATATTAATCATGTATCCGTTGTAGATCGAGCAAGTTATTCACCATCATTAGACGAGCCGCCATCTACATCAAAGGAGGAAGATAGTGAATGAAGCGTTTACTCCTTCCTCTTACCCTGTTACTTTTTCTTGTATTAGAAGGAACTGCTATGGATTTCCTTCCAAAAGAATGGCTACTTGCAGATTATTATATTATTCCTCACTGGGTACTCGTTGTGTTAACCTACATAGCGATATTTTATGATTTCGATTCTACCTATTATTGTGTTTTATATGGAATTATTTTTGGACTTCTAATTGATTTAATCTATACAGATATGCTTGGTGTATATATGTTTACCTACGGATTAGTTATTTACATAACACATGGATTGAAAAAGTTGCTCCACTCGAATGTGTTTGTCACTTTACTCTTAACGATGATTGCAATTGTCACGGCAGATACAACTATTTATGTGTTATATTCCTTCATTCAGGCAACCGAGATGGTGTGGGAAAGCTATATATTAATGAGTTTACTGCCTACGTTAGCTGCAAATGTATTATTTGCACTGGTATTGTATCCATTATTGCCGGGGAAATTGCAAGAGTGGTCAGAATCTCAATTGAAGAGGTCGAATGCTATATGAGAGCATGCTGGAGTAGGGAAATATAATATTCCAATGGTATATGTGCTTGAAATCTAAAAGTGTAATCCTAGGCCTGGTATTCCGAGTTTTTTGGTAAGGAAATGTTCCTCGGCTTTGAATATTTCCTTTAAACAGGATTTCATGATGCTTTAGTCGAATATATTGTTTGAGGTGAAGCTTCCGTGAGTAACAAGAAGCAAATTGTAACCATAAAAGGAACAAAAGACGGACTGACGTTGCATATTGATGATGCTTGCTCCTTTGAAGAAGTATTAAAAGAATTAGATCATAAATTGTTGCGAAACTATGTGGATGAAGACCAGCCTATGATTACCGTAAGCATTCAATTAGGGAATCGGTACTTAAATGAAGACCAATTAGAACAACTTCGTGATGTCGTTCGTGCTCATAATAAACTCGTCATCCATTCGATTGAATCAGATGTTATTACAAAAGAAGAGGCGATAGAATGGATGAAAGATAGTGAAATTACATCTTTATTTAAAGTTGTAAGAAGTGGACAAGTGATCGATGTTCGTGGTGATGTACTACTCGTAGGCGATGTGAACCCGGGTGGTAAGATTGCTGCGACAGGTAATATTTATGTGATGGGTCACCTTAGAGGAATCGCCCATGCCGGTGTTAATGGCAATACGAATGCTATTATTGCTGCATCTTATATGAGGCCAAGTCAATTGCGAATTGCAAATTATATAAGTCGTTCTCCAGACTATGATACAGAAGGCGTTTATATGGAATGTGGCTACATCGATCTAAATCAAGAAAAGATTATTATTGATCGTTTACAACTGCTCAATCAGAAACGACCTGATTTAAGTGGGTTAGAAAGGAGAATGCTGAATGGGTGAATCGATTGTAATAACATCAGGAAAAGGTGGCGTTGGTAAAACGACCACAACAGCAAATGTAGGAACAGCATTAGCCTTAATGGGTAAGAAAGTGTGTTTAGTTGACACAGATATTGGCTTGCGGAACCTAGACGTAGTGATGGGATTGGAGAACCGAATCATCTACGATATTGTTGACGTCATTCAAGAACGTTGTAAGCTAAAGCAAGCATTAATAAAAGATAAACGATTTGAAGCGTTATCCTTGTTACCTGCTGCTCAAACCAGCGATAAATCTGATTTAACTCCAGAAGGCATGGTGAAGATTGTGCAGGAGTTAAAGCAAGACTTTGATTACATAATCATTGATTGTCCAGCAGGCATCGAGCAAGGCTATAAAAACGCTGTTGCTGGGGCTGATAAAGCGATTGTTGTAACAACTCCTGAGAAGTCTTCTGTAAGAGATGCAGACCGAATCATTGGTTTATTAGAGCAAGAAGAAATTGAATCTCCACGTTTAATCGTCAATCGAATTCGGAATCATATGGTTGAAAACGGGGATATGTTAGACGTAGATGAAATTGTAACGATTTTATCTATTGATTTATTAGGAATTGTCGCGGATGATGATCAGGTTATCAAAGCATCTAACCATGGAGAGCCGATTGCTTTTCAACCGAATACAAAAGCTTCATTAGCGTATCGTAATATTTCACGCCGTATCTTAGGCGAGTCTGTCCCACTTCTTTCTTTAGAAGAAGAAAAAGGGATGTTTGCAAAGGTGAAACGGTTCTTTGGTATTCGTTCCTAATAATAAAAGTGAAGTTCTGCTGGTTACCAGTAGAACTTTTTTTGTGTAGTGTACTATAAAATGTTGGCTTGTGTAACGTAATAAATATAGAGGCGACGTCCAGCTCCAGCGCCCAGCGTCTAGTATACTTCCCTCGCTTACGTACGATAAGTTAACATCGAATCACGCATGTTTTCGTGTTGCCTTTGTCTCCTACGAGGTTAGATGAAGTGCTGGAGTGATGGAGGTTCGATTAAAACCGCTGCACCGTGCAGCAACATCGAACTAACCTACGTCGTGTAGGCCGCAGCATATACGTCGCTAAACGGGCGCCCTGAGCTTTTGTTCCTGTGGTGAAGTTTTTCTTGGGTGAGTTTCATATCTTGTCCATTCTTCTCATAGACTTTTATAAAGTATGCAGAAAGAAATGAGGAGAGGCTATGAACAAAGATGCACGCGATATTCGGAAATCAATTGCTCAACGGAAGAAACAACGGGAATTAGGAGGAGATCGAAATCGATCAACTTCTGTTCCTATTTCTCACATCCAAGAGGAAGAAAAGCATGGATATTTACCTTTTTTCTCAGATGATGAAAAGCAGAGTGCAACCTCTCAGATCTTTTCCGCTTTTGTCTTTAAAGCAATCATAGCAGCGATATTATTTTTTTCCGTAGCCATTGTGTATCGAGTCGACAGCCAATTATTCGAGACTCCAAAACAATGGGTCAATCAGGCTATTACACAGGAATTCCAATTTGCTTCTGTGAATAAATGGTACCAAGAAAAATTTGGTGAACCATTCGCTTTTCTACCTCAAAACCCTACAAATAATGGGGGTAGTCAACCTGCAATGACGGAACAATTTGCTCTACCGGTGAACGGAACAATAAGTGAATCATTTCAAAAAAATGGTCAGGGTATCGTGATATCTACAGATGATGCAGCTCAAGTTCACGCATCAGACGGAGGAACCGTTGAGTTCGTAGGCAAAAAAGCAGAAACGGAAAATACCGTCATCATTCAGCATGCTGACGGAACTAAATCCTACTATGGTTTTTTGGAAAGTATGGATGTCACACAATATGAACAAGTTACTCATGGTCAAGTCATTGGAACAACTTCTTCAACTACGGAAGGACAGGGAAAACCATTCTACTTCGCTATTCAACAAGGGAATCAGTTCGTAGATCCGATTAAGGTGATTCAAGTTGATGAGCAACCTTAATGTATTCCGTCACTTCCATGTCCATCCGGTCTTATGGGTAATGGTAGGGGTTGGAATCTTAACCGGTTCCTTTTTACAGCTTTTATCTATTTTCTTAATCGTGTTAGCGCATGAATTGGGTCATTACGGAATGGCCCTTTTTTTTCGCTGGCGCATTCGAACAGTTATGCTATGGCCGTTTGGAGGTGTGATGGAAACGGATGAGCATCACACACGTCCATTTAAGGAAGAAGCTGCTGTTATTTTAGCGGGTCCATTTCAACATTTATGGATTTTTGGAGTTATTGCGATATTAGACGCTTCCTCTATTCTATCGAGTGGGTTAGTTGAGCTTCTATATACGTATAATGTAGTTATTTTGTTGTTTAATTTATTGCCGATTTGGCCATTGGATGGTGGTAAGATAATGTTCTTACTTCTTTCTCATCATTTTCCTTTTGTCAAAGCTCAAGTATACTCGCTGTATTGTTCTTTAGTTTTATTAGTTGTTACTTTTGGGCTCAGCTTATTCTTCTTCCCTTTTTCGTTAAGTACGATTATGTTAGGTTGTTTTCTATTATGGGAAAATCGTCTAGAATGGAAACAACGACAGTATGCCTTTCTGCGTTATTTATTAAGAAGATATGAGGAGAAGCGTCTCCCGGTAAATGCCATTCATTCCATACATGTTTCGGAAGACCTACCAATCAATCAAATTTTTAAACAGTTTAAGCGAGGGACGCATCATCAAATCTTTGTAAATTTTAAAAATAACAAGCGAGCGATTATCGATGAAGGAGAGTGTTTATACTACTATTTCACGCTAAAACAATCTTCCGCATCGGCAAAAGAACTTGCAGATTGGTGTGCAACATAAAGCGAGGCTAGAGCATGAAACGTATATACTTACAAACCATACCAACTGAAGAATGGGGAGTGGTGATGGAAGGGAATTCTATTGACCAGGTAGTTGTGGAACGGCCTGACGCCAAAAGCTTAGTAGGAAATTTATATAAAGCACGCATCGTTAATATTGAAACAAGTCTTCAGGCTGCCTTTGTAGATTTTGGGCAGTCTAAACTTGGTTTCTTGAAGAAAAATGAGTGCCCTGGCTCAAGAAGGGATCCCTCTTTACCAATTGAAAAATTAGTCCATGAGGGACAAGCCATTTGGGTACAAGTTACTAAGGATGCCTTTGATGAAAAAGGAGCTCAGCTTACTGCAAATATCACTCTTCCTGGGATGCATCTTGTTTATTTACCTTTTGGTAATTATCATGCTGTTTCGAAAAAGGTAGACGATGACAAGCGAAGTCGTCTAAAAGAATGGGCAAAAGCTAATACCACTGATCAGGAAGGGATTATTTTTCGCACAAGTTCCGCAGCTTTAGAGGGTCCTCAATTAATGGAGGAATTAAGGGCATTACAACAACAGTGGGCTATGCTACAAAATAAATATGATTCAAAGAAGCCGCCTGTTCTTGCGTGGGAAGATCGAGATATTCCACAACGATTACTTAGGCGCTATCCCGATCAAGCAGTGGAAGAAGTAGTTGTTGATGATACGAAGCTTGTAAAATTCATTCAGAAGCATTTTCCCCACCTGAAAGATAAATGTAGGTGGGCCAAGCAAATAGAAGAAGAGTTACCTGTAACGATACCGCAATTAACAGAAACGATAGCTCAACCTCTTGTGAAACTAGAAGGGGGAGCTGAAATAAGAATTGATCAGACCGAAGCAATGGTAGTAGTTGATGTAAACACAGCTAAGAATACCAAGCGAGCGGATAAGAGTCGCTCTGTTGTCGGAACGAACCTACAAGCTGCAAAAGAAATAGCTAACCAATTGAAACTTCGTAACTTATCAGGGATGATAATCATTGATTTTATTGGGATGAGAAATGAAAAAGATCAACAACAAGTGCTCGAAAAACTTAAGAAATCATTGCACGATGATCCATTTAGAACGGAAGTGTACGGTTTCACGAAACTAGGGCTAGTGGAAATGACAAGAAAGAGAGAAGGACGCTCCCTTCTTTCAACGTTGACAGAAAGGTGTGACTCTTGCAGTGGAAATGGCTACGTACTATCAGTCATCTCCTATGCCTATCAGTTAGAGCGAGAACTACTATCGTATCAAAAGTATGATCAAGAAGTTATAGTAATGGAGGTTCGATCGGATGTAGCTCAAGCCTTTCATCAGAAAATTGATGTAGCTCAATTGAAATCTACTCTTTACAAAGACCTCTACTTCCTGAATAATAGGATAAGTGATGTGCCATATCGAATTCGTTTCATAGGAGACGAAGATACACTGCGAGAAAGAGACTTTTATCAAGAAGGCTCTATTGACAGGTTGTAGTAAACATGGTAACATCAATACGTTATGTCTCGTAGCACCCGATGCTACAACCGCTCAAAACAGGTCTTAAAGCCATTGAGGCACCTGCATGGCGAGTCTGAGTAAACAAGGAGGTGCAAGTATGTACGCAATTATTGAAACTGGCGGTAAACAACTGAAAGTAGAAGAAGGCCAATCCATCTACGTTGAGAAGGTAGATGCGGCTGATGGTGAAAACGTAACGTTCGACAAGGTACTTGTAGTAGGTGGCGACGAAACAAAAGTAGGCGCTCCTTACGTTGATGGTGCAACTGTTACGGCTTCTGTTGATAAACAAGGTCGTCAACAAAAAATCACTGTTTTCAAATACAAGCCAAAGAAGAACTACAAGCGTAAACAAGGTCATCGTCAACCATATACAAAACTTACTGTTGATAAAATCAACGCGTAAGCTTTGGAAAATCGATGATACAAGTGCTTGTAACTCGTAACCCACAATCTCAAATTGTTGATTTTGAAATAAGTGGACATGCTGAAAGTGGCCCTTATGGCTATGATTTAGTATGTGCTGCTGTTTCAGCTGTCTCATTTGGGGCAGTAAATTCAGTAATGGAGCTTTGTGCATTTGAACCCATCATCGAGCAAGGTGGAGAGGGTGGGTATCTGAGAGTCGAACTCCCAGAAAACCTGTCACCTGCAACATTTGACAAAGCAAATGTGCTGCTTGAAGGGATGATGGTCTCGTTGAAAACCATTGAACATGATTATAGTGAATATATAAAAATTTCTGAACTATAAGGAGGTGCAGCCCAATGCTACGTCTTGACTTACAGTTTTTCGCCCAGAAAAAGGGTGTAGGTAGTACTAAGAACGGTCGTGACTCAATTTCTAAGCGTCTTGGAGCTAAACGCGCAGATGGTCAAATTGCTACAGCTGGTTCAATTCTTTACCGTCAACGCGGTACAAAAGTTTACCCAGGTGAGAACGTTGGAATCGGCGGAGATGACACACTTTTCTCTAAAATTGATGGTGTTGTTAAATTCGAACGCTACGGACGTAACCGTAAAAAGGTTAGCGTTTACCCAGTAGCACAAGAAGCGTAAACGTTACAAAACTCTAACCTTCGGGTTAGAGTTTTTTTATACACAAATTTATAAAAATTGTTTGCAGCTGAATAAATTAATATGTATGAGATGCCACGTCCAGCTCCAGCGCCCAGACTAGCAAACTTCCTGTACCTCCTTACGATAAGTCAACATCAGACGCTTGCGCTCTCCTTGTTTCCTTTCGGCCTATACGACGTAGGTTGGTTCGATGTTGCTGCGTGAGGCAGCGGTTTTAATCAAACTTCCTATTACGCATTTTTAGGACAGTTTTTACGTCGCTAAACGGGCGCTTGCGCCTTTGTTTATAAGCAATTCTAAAGAAGAGAGAGGTTGTCAGGTCATCCTCTCTTTTTTCATTCTTTCCGCTACTCTTGAAGTCTGCTATACTTTTACTATTATGGATAAAGGAGCGGGAATGATGAAAGTAGATGAGGTAGCCAATCTTTTAAGGCATTACCGACATGACTGGATGAATCAACTTCAATTAGTCCATGGGTATGCTTCAATGGATAAGATGGAAAAGGTGAAAGAAAAGCTTCAGGAGATTATTGATTTCTCACGTGAGGAATCGAAACTCATGAATTTAAAAGCTCCTCATTTTGCTGTTTGGATGGTTCAGTTTAATGCAGAGTATAACCAGTTACGTATGTCTTTTCAAATAGATACACAAGCTGATTTCTCTGCTTTTGATCAGAGTCTTGTTCAAACATGTTTAGCAATCATTCAACATCTCGAAGAGTTCACGAACCCGTTACAGCTTTATGAATGTATGATATTTATCTGGGGGGAAGAGCATCCTCAGTTACGAATGCACATTGATGGTCAAGTTTCTAATGACGAACAGTTTATGAGCCGAATAGATAAACTCCAATATGTGAAAAATTTAAATAGGCATGAAGAGGAACAACACACAAGTTATGAGATTTATTTAGATATGAAGGAGAGGTGAAGGTCATGTTTGTCGATGCAGTACGGATATATGTAAAAGCTGGTGATGGCGGTGATGGTATTGTCGCTTTTCGCCGTGAAAAGTATGTACCAAAAGGTGGACCTGCTGGTGGTGATGGTGGAAATGGTGGTAACATCGTTTTCGAAGTTGATGAAGGTTTAAATACATTAATGGACTTCAGATACCAGCGTCATTTCAAGGCCAAACGTGGTGAAAATGGAATGGGGAAAGGTGCACATGGTAAAAACTCAGATCCATACGTTATTCCTGTACCACCTGGAACAACTGTAAAAGATGATGATACCGGAGAAGTTATTGCGGACCTTATCGAGCATAAACAAAGAGCCGTTATCGCCAAAGCTGGCCGTGGTGGCCGTGGTAATCTAAGATTCGCTGGTCCGAGAGATCCTGCTCCAGAGTTAGCGGAAAAAGGAGAGCCAGGGCAAGAACGGAATATTTCCCTTGAGTTGAAACTAATGGCAGATGTTGGGCTTGTTGGGTATCCAAGTGTAGGAAAATCCACCTTACTTTCTGTTGTAAGTGCTGCGAAGCCCAAGGTAGCTGACTATCATTTTACAACTCTTTCACCAAACTTAGGAGTGGTAGAGACGCAGGACCATAGGAGCTTCGTAATGGCTGATTTACCTGGATTAATTGAAGGGGCTCATGAAGGTGTGGGATTAGGTTATCAATTCTTACGACACATCGAGCGGACTCGAGTCATTGTGCATGTTGTTGATATGGCAAGTATGGAAGGAAGAGATCCGTACGAAGATTTCACTACAATCAATCAAGAACTACAACAATATGATGAACGTTTAATGAAACGTCCACAACTTATTGTGGCGACGAAAATGGACATGCCAGAAGCTCAAGAGAAACTAGATGAGTTTAAAGCACAGTTAACAACAGATGTTCCTGTATATCCTGTATCTTCTATTACACGTGATGGGGTAAATGAAGTATTGTTTGCTATTGCCGATCTTCTTGAGACGATTCCAAAAGAAGAAACACCTATTGAAGAAAAAGACGAACGCGTTGTGTACAAATACAAAGAAGAAGAACAAGCGTTTACGATTACGCGAGAATCTGATGGAGCCTTTGTTCTAAAAGGTGATAAAATTGAAAAGTTATTCAAGATGACGGACTTCTCTCGTGATGAAACAATAAATCGATTCTCTCGCCAGCTACGTGGTATGGGCGTAGATGATGCTCTTAGAGAACGTGGCGCAAAAGATGGCGACACCATTCGTCTATTGGATTACGAATTTGAATTTGTCGAATAGACTATTCAATAAGGAGGATCAGCAATGGTCCAAAGAGATGAGCAATTTTATTTAGTAAGACACGATGTATTACCAGAGTCTATGCAAAAAACGTTGGAAGCCAAAGCTTTACTTGAGAGAGGGAAGGTAGATTCTGTTCATGAAGCTGTGCAAAAAGTGGATTTAAGCAGAAGTGCATTTTACAAATATCGTGATGCCGTATTCCCTTTCCAAGCTATGGTGAAGGAAAGAATGATTACGCTATTTTTTCATCTGGAAGATCGATCTGGAACCCTTTCTCATTTACTTGCGATGGTTGCGAAGTCTGGTTGTAATGTGTTAACCATACACCAGACGATTCCATTGCAAGGAAAGGCGAACGTAACGCTTTCTTTAAATACGTCAGGTATGACTCAATCCATTGAACAAATGATTCAAGACTTTAAACGACTTGATTTTATCGATCGAGTTGAAATTTTGAGTAGTGGAGCTTAGTAGGGGGAAAAGAAATTGTCAACTGTAGGCTATCTAGGACCAAAAGGAACCTTTACCAATGTTGCTGTGGATGCCATATTTGATTCCGTAGACACAAAAGGATATCGCACGATACCGGAGTGTTTAGATGCTGTAAATAATGGTGAGGTAGCGTTAGCTGTTGTCCCGATGGAGAATGCAATTGAAGGGACGGTTCATCTTACTGTTGATTATTTAATTCATCAAGTAGAAGTGCCAATCATTGCGGAAGTGGTGATTCCAATTGAACAGCATTTACTCGTACGCCCAGATTTTACCGGAGACTTAAAAGATATTGAAATCATCCACTCTCATACACAAGCAATTGCCCAGTGCCACCAATTTATTCATAAGGAAATGAATAATGCAGAGATAGAATACACTTCATCCACCGGTGAAGCTGCTTCGATTGTGCAACAGAAAAAAGGTGCACACGCTGCAATAGGAAATATCCTGTCAGCCCAAGAATATGGTCTGAAGGTGTTAAACACATCGATTCACGATTATGAAAACAATCATACTCGCTTCGCAGTCTTGCAAAAAAACCAAAAACCAATCCAGATGAAGGAATTAACAGCCAACACATACAAAACGACCATTATGGTTACGTTGCCTAGTGACTATTCTGGTGCCCTTCATCAAGTATTATCAGCTTTCGCATGGAGAAAAATGAACTTATCCAAGATTGAATCAAGGCCAATGAAAACAGGGCTAGGGAATTACTTCTTTATTATTGATGTTAATCAGCCTTATGACGCTGTATTGTTCCCAGCAGTTCAAGCAGAACTAGCTGCATTAGGATGTCAGATTAAAGTGCTTGGTACGTATCCTTGCTTTCATGTAGATGCTCCAAGCTTATCTACAGAAAAAACAGCAGATTAGAGAAGAAGTTAGTATTTCCAGTGGATGGTATGATTAACAGCATATCAAATAAATTGAACCCCAAGCGTCTAGGATTTCCCTAGGCGCTTTTTCTATTTTTACTCAAATTATCTCGAATCCAACTCTATGTCTCTTGCGATGTAGTACTGTTTTTTTTATTGGAAAAAAATTTAGGCTTTTTCATCAACCTTTTTAAGGTTGTCGCATATGTTGTAATGAGTTTATCTGTTATTTACTAATTGCCATGATTCAAATAACAGAAAGAAGGGAGTAACAGCGGTGAAAATACATGTTGTTCAAAAAGGAGATACACTGTGGAAAATCGCTAAGAAATATGGTGTTAATTTTGAAGAAGTAAAGGCGATGAATACTCAGTTAAGTAATCCAGATATGATTATGCCGGGTATGAAGATAAAAGTGCCTTCCAATTCAAAGCCTGTGAAGAAGGAACAACCGATGTCTAAGTATCCATCAGAACACCCTTATAAAGATGAATCACCGAAACCTATTCCTGTCATTCAAGAGGAAAAAAAGCCTAAGGAGATGCCTAAAAAGGAAATGCCTAAAAAAGAAATGCCTAAAAAAGAAATGCCAAAACCAAAAGAAATGCCTAAGAAAGAAATGCCAAAACCCAAGGAAATGCCTGTAAAGCCTGCCGTTCAGGAAAAGCCCATGATGCCAATGCAGCAACCGCCTATTAATATGCCGATCCAAATGCAATTCCCAACAATGGAACAAGAAATGCAAAATTATTATACAACTGTCAATATACCTCAAATGCCTCAATATCAGGCGCCAAAAAAGGAAAAGAAAAAGGATGTAAAACCAGCAAAAACAAAAGAAGTCAAGTCGGAACCACAACAACCACAACAACCACAACAACCACAACAACAACAGATGTATTATCCAATGATGTATATGCACTGCCCGCCAGGGTATTATCCGTGTCAAGTTCATCCTTGTATGACCGTGCCACATATCCCAATGCAATATAGTTACGAATGGATGCCTCAGCAAGTAAGCCCAGCTATGCAAGGTGGTATGGATGATTATATGATGGAATCGTCAGATATGGATATGCCGCAAATGCCGCAAATGCCGCAAATGCCAGGTCAATATGGTGGGGATGATTGCGGCTGTGATGATGGTTATAGTAGTTCTTATGGAGATATGCAACAGGGTGGTTATGGAATGCCAATGCAAGGCTATGGCATGCCTCAAGGCTATGGCATGCCGCAACAAGGCGGAATGCCACAACAGGGCGGAATGCCGCAACAAGGCGGAATGCCACAACAGGGCGGAATGCCGCAACAAGGCGGAATGCCACAACAGGGCGGAATGCCACAACAAGGCGGAATGCCGCAACAGGGTGGAATGCCGCAACAAGGCGGAATGCCACAACAGGGCGGAATGCCACAACAAGGCGGAATGCCGCAACAGGGTGGAATGCCACAACAGGGCGGAATGCCGCAACAGGGTGGAATGCCACAACAAGGCGGAATGCCGCAACAGGGTGGAATGCCACAACAAGGCGGAATGCCGCAACAGGGTGGAATGCCACAACAAGGTGGGATGTTCCAACCAGGTTCAGGTATGATGTCGGGAGAAGATTATCCAATGCCATTTATGGGTCCAGGTGGGACTCAGCCTTTCGGATCGTTTGAAATGCCACGCTTTGATGATGAGGAATAATTATGGATTATACTCAATTAGGAAAGGGGAATGTCTATCAGGACTTTCCCTTTTCTTTTTTTAAAGAAAAAGGAAGCCTCGACATCCACCAAATAGAATGGATAACCCCGCACGTTTGTAAAATTTTCACACATCAAGGGAACTATGTTACAAAGCGTTATCCTTCCATGCAAGTGGTTCGTCAGCAATGGGAATTTTTTAACTCTGTTTCCTATGCTGGAATCATTCCTTTTGTTCCATTTCCAAGTGGCAGGTTTACAGTGTATGATGGTATTCGGTACATATGGACCTTATCTCCATGGCAAGATGGCACTACCCTTACTTTTGAGAATAAAAAGGATAGGCATGATGCTCAAAAAGCTTTAATATTATTCCATACTCATGCACGTGGCATCCAAATTAATTCGGTACAGCAGCGCTCGCCATTATATGTAAAATGGCAAAAAAGGTATCATCAATTTGCATTAAATGAGCATATTTTTGCTATGCATAACGAAATACAACTGTTCAGAGAGATATGCTTATTTAGCACTGAAGCATTACAGCAGTTTAAATCTATGGACTGGGACGCTATTATTAAATTAAGTAATGATGTGTGGGAGTGGAATCATGGTGATGTTGCGTCGCATAATTTTCTAAGAACCACAGATAATCATATTAAGTTGATTGATTTTGATTTATTAACACTAGGCCCACAATGCTATGATCGGATACAACTCGCTCATCGATTTATATCTAAAGGAATTAGTGTCGATGAATTTATTCTTTTAGACTTGTTTCGTGATCATCTTACAGAGGAATCTTTCTATAAAGGTGTGGTGTTCCCGAGTTGGATTCTTAGAGAATGGAATGTCCTTTTGCAAAAAAACCCTTCGAACGAGCAGATTTTTCATTGGCTGGAAAAAGTTCAAAACTGGTGGCACCTTCACCAAACATTTGTAGCACAACTTACGAATGTGCTAACATGAAATGGGAAGAAACTTAACATAACTATGATTGGAAAGGAAGACGTACATTTATGCAGGATAAAGTAAACAAATTAGTAGAATGGTTGCAACAACAAGTGCAAGATGCAGGTTTAGATGGATTGTTAGTTGGAGTAAGTGGTGGTGTTGACTCAGCTGTTGTAGCTCATTTGATTAAGAAAGCTTTTCCAGAAAACTCATTAGCAGTTATTTTACCATGTAAAAGTAATCCTGGAGATCAGGATGCTGCTCAAAAAGTAATCGAAAGCTGTGGAATTGATTCTGTAACGGTGGATTTAACGGATACACATAATGTTTTATTTTCAACGGTTAAAGCTCAGTTACAGAATAAAAATGAGTACAATGAAAATCAAGAGCGATTAGCTGATGCCAACTTACGTGCGAGACTTCGTATGAGTACACTTTATACACTGGGAACAAATTATAAATACCTAGTAGTTGGAACGGATAATGCCCCTGAATGGTACACTGGATATTTCACTAAATATGGTGATGGTGGAGTGGACCTTGTTCCTTTACTTCATTTAACAAAAGGGGAAGTACGTGAATTAGCTCGTACATTAGGAGTGCCTTCTGAGATTGTAGAGAAAGCCCCGAGTGCTGGCTTATGGGAAGGGCAGACAGATGAAAAAGAATTAGGTGTTTCATACGATACCATTGATAAGCATCTAAAAGGGGAAGAAATACCTGAGGAAGATGAGAAAGTCATTGAAAATCTTCATAAAAAGACAGAACATAAGCGTGATATTGCAGCTGCGCCTCCTAAGTTTTAAGCGAAAGAAAAAATTACCTAAAAGTAACTCGGTTATTCGAAACCTCTCTCATCCATGCTAAGAAGGAAAGAGAGGTTTTTAATATGATAAACAAAATGGTGTTGTTATCTTTGATAGTCACTGGGATATTAGTAGGTTGTGCAGGGCAAGAGGAATCTGAATCCATTATTGAACCTGAGCTAGAACCTGAATCTCTCTCCATCGATAGAGATCGCATGAACAAAGAAGCGATTGACAATGATGGGAAAGATCAGCCTAGTGAAAAGCATCAAGAGTACATTGATCGATCTGTGCCTCAAAATGAATACCCTAAAAAGAACACGCCAATTAGTGATCCTGATGCAATGTCTACCAATAATAAGGAATACGATAAGCAATCAAGAGAAATTGGTAAAAGGTTAAGTGAGTCTAGATATGTGAAAACCGCGCAAGTAGTTGTAACTAATGAAAAGGTAGTTGTAGCTATAGAAGAACCGGACCGAACAACCTATACACGAGTAAATGTTGCCGAAAAGGTAAGGGAAATATTGAAAGAAATGCCTGAAACGAATGGTAAAGAAATCGTGGTGTACACAGATGAACGCTATTGGGATCGCATGAAGGATTTAAAAAGTCGATTGCATCAAGACGAAGAGATGCCAAATGGCGTAGATCAATTTAGAGAGCAAACGTATCGATGAGGAGTGCTTAAGTAGCGCTCCTGTTTTTTTGTGTTAACCAATGAGGTAAATGGGGCATTGTTTTTACTCCATATGAGGTATATTGAAGACTTGAAATCGAGATAGTTTTGAAGAGAGAAAAGTTTCCGTTACATGATTTCAGAGAAAAGTTGAGCCTGGAAATCACTTACTTTCCTGCGGCCCTACACGATGTAGGGTCTTTCGGCGTTGTCACACGTTCTGGAGCGACTTTTACTGCTTTCGGAGCGAGAATCAAAAAACTGGAGCTACTTTTGAAATATAGGGGCGAGATTTCAGATATAGGAGCGACTTTTGAAAAATAGGATCCCCCCCCAATTTTCTGGTCCATCTTTGCGTGATTTGGTTCAACGTAAGCATTTCTTTTACCCAAATCATCTTGAATCCAAGTCTTCAAGATAATGATGGTGCAAAAGGTAATAAGTTGAAATAATTTCTTTAGTGTAAAAACCATCCGCTATACAGACTGTCAAAGTACCGTGAAGCTTTTGTATTGGAGGGGATTGTGTTATATTATATAAGGATTTCGAATTATGGAATTAGGAGAGAGGAGTATGTCCCATGGCAGGTCATTCGAAATGGGCCAATATAAAGCATCGTAAAGGTGCGCAAGATAAAAAACGCGGGAAAATCTTCATGAAACTTGCAAAGGACCTCTATGTAGCCGCGAAAGAAGGTGGAGGGGATCCTGAAACAAACCCTGCTCTTCGCCAAGCAATCGATAAAGCAAAAGCAAATAACGTACCAAATGAAAATATTGATCGTGCAATAAATAAAGCGACTGGAAATCTTGACGGTGCAAATTATGAGGAAACAACGTATGAAGGCTATGGACCAGCTGGAGTTGCTGTGATGGTTGAGGTACTCACAGATAACCGTAATCGTACAGCTTCTGAGGTGCGTCACGCCTTTAACAAACATAACGGTAATCTTGGGGAAAACGGTTGTGTATCCTTTATGTTTGACCGCAAAGGATATATTGTAGTTAATCGAAATGAACATAATATTAATGAAGAAGAACTTATGCTCGAGGTTATTGAAGCAGGTGCAGATGAAATGGAAACGTATGAAGAGTCATTCGAGATTTATACTGACCCTGAGTCGTTTCAGGATGTACGTACTGCATTGGAATCACAAGGTTACACATTAGAAAATGCAGAGGTAACATTTTTCCCACAAACCTATTCTCATGTTGAGGGAGAAGAAGCAGAGCAAATCGAAAAACTGATTGATATGCTTGAGGATCTTGAAGACGTGCAAGAGGTTTATCATAATCAAAAATAATAAGTCTACCTCTATCAGAGGGATGAAACTTCTAATTTCAGGACATACTGAGATTAGAAGTTTTTTTATTAGATTGCAGAAGAGGTTCAATGAGTCGCAGAACGTCTTGGTAGCTATTGAGAAGGAATCCTTAGATAGGAGGGGGCAAATATGAAAACGTTTCGTATGCTATTCCTAACCTTGTTTGTCGTGTTGGTGGCTGGAAGTATATCCATTTATAATGGGGAAGCTTCTGACGGTGACGCTACCAGTCAGAACAAGAGTGAAGAAAAAAAGTCTTGGGAGCAAGATCCACTGGAATTGGAAGTTGTTTTGCGTCGAACTTATGTTGATGGACAGGTTAGTGAAGAAACATTTACAGAAACAATATGGTCCTTGGAGGATTTCTGGGCAACGTATGATGGATGGAACCTTGTAGAACAACTAGAAGGAAAGGTTGTATTTCAAAAAGAAGTAGATGAATTATCTCCAGAAATGAAGCATGATGGATACTTTGGCATTAATCAAAAAGGAGAATTAACTATTTTTGAAGGCACGCCAAATCATCAAAAGGCTATACAATCTTTCTTCTATATAAATACGGAAAAGTTAGAGAGTCATCAAACGGAGAAATTGAAGAAGGGGATTAAGATTCATACCAAGGATCAATACTTTAGTTTGCTGAAGACATATAAACAATATGCAGTCCCAAAATATTGAATATCCAAAAAACCTTCCTAACATAGGAAGGTTTTTTAGGGTTTAGGCGTTAGAATGCAACATTTCTAATTCTTCATGTTTCCATTTACCTTGTGCTTTTAGGTTGTTTCGTTACTTTTTCTGCGTTTACACCTAGGGATTTTAAGTATTTGATGATGCGGTCGATGGTTTTCATGTACGGAGGCACCTCATTACCTTTCAGACTTATCTAACTTCTATAGTAGATTTTAATGACCAGTCAGTCAACCATTATTTTCAAAAAATTATATGTGTTATGAAAATCTTATAGGCGAACATACGTCCGAAACATTCTTCGAGTACAGAGCCATCTTGTGTTAAAATAAAAAGAGGTAAAGTACGAGTAAGGGAGTTACGGAAATGATTGCTTATATACAAGGTGTATTAACATCAATTGATGCTGAAAGTGTTATTGTCGAAGCAAGTGGTGTAGGGTATGATATTTGTTGTGCAAATCCATTTGCTTATCAATCTAACAAAAATAAAGAGATTCGAATTTATACATATCATTATGTGAGAGAGGATACGCAAATGCTTTATGGGTTTAAAACCCCTGAAGAAAAATCCTTATTTGCGAAGTTGTTGAATGTGTCAGGAATAGGGCCAAAAGGGGCTTTAGCGATACTTGCCTCCACGTCTGTTGGGGAAGTTGTATCGGCGATTGAGCGGGAAGATGATACCTTCCTTACGAAATTCCCTGGTGTAGGTAAGAAAACAGCTCGTCAAATGATACTAGATTTGAAAGGTAAATTGACTGAATGGTTACCTGTTGAGCAAGAAGAGGGCACGATTTTCTTTGAAGGTGAAACGAAAGAAGAGCAGTCCAAACACCTCGAAGAAGCCATTGAAGCTATGAAAGCATTAGGATACTCCGAGAAAGAATTAAAATCCATTCGACCAAGACTACAGGAAGAAACTACTACAAGTACAGATGATCTTGTTAGAAAAGGATTATCTCTTATGATGCAAAAGTAATAAAGGAGGAGGTGTACGATGGACGATCGCATGGTAAGTGGTGATGTGCAACCTGATGAAGAATCGGTTGAATATAGCCTTAGACCTCAAACGCTTGCCCAATATATAGGACAAGGAAAGACAAAAGAAAATTTAAAGATATTTATAGAAGCAGCCAAAATGCGAAATGAACCACTTGATCACGTCCTCTTATATGGTCCTCCAGGATTAGGTAAGACAACGCTTGCTACTATTATAGCCAATGAGATGGGTGGTCAGATTCGAACTACAGCCGGTCCTGCTATTGAAAGAGCAGGAGATTTGGCTGCTATTCTATCTTCATTAGAAGCTGGCGATGTTTTATTCATTGATGAAATTCATCGACTCCCTCGTTCGGTGGAGGAAGTGCTTTATCCAGCAATGGAGGATTTCTGTTTAGATATTGTGATTGGTTCAGGTTCCGAAGCACGTTCGATTCGTTTGGATTTACCCCCTTTCACCTTAGTTGGGGCAACGACACGTGCTGGTCTTCTATCCGCTCCACTACGTGATCGATTTGGCGTATTAAGTCGCTTAGATTATTATACGACAGAAGATTTGTGTGCCATAGTGGAGCGTACCTCAGATATTTTTCATGTAGATATAAGTGAAGAAGCCTCTGTTGAGATTGCTAGAAGATCAAGAGGGACGCCTCGTATTGCTAACCGTTTGTTGAAGCGAGTGCGGGATATTGCTCAAGTAAAAGGGGAAGCAGTTATTTCTAAAGATACTACCCAACATGCACTAACGATGCTTCAGGTCGATCAAGAGGGACTTGATCATGTTGACCATAAATTACTGACTGGTATTATGGATCATTTCAAGGGCGGACCAGTTGGACTAGATACGATAGCAGCTACGATAGGGGAAGAACCCCAAACAATTGAAGATGTCTATGAGCCATTTCTTTTACAGATGGGGTTTATCCAACGTACCCCTAGGGGAAGACTGGTTACCAATAAAACGTACGAACATTTTAATCGGGAGGTGCCAGGGGCTTGACCGATTTACCTAAATTGTTCATTATTATTGGGGTCATCTTTATTATTATTGGATTGATATGGACCATGTTTGGCAAGTTACCAGGTGATATAGCATTTAAAAAAGGGAATGTGACGTTCTATTTCCCAATTGTTACCTCGATTATTGTCAGCATTGTTCTATCATTAATCTTTTATATTATTGGAAAAATTCGTTGAAATAGAGTGGGGAGAGCGTTATGAACATCAAGGATTTTGATTTTGATTTACCAGAAGAGCTTATTGCACAAACCCCTTTGTTAAATAGAACTCATTCTAGGATGCTTGTGCTCGACAGAGAAACGGAGACCATTGACCATAAGCATTTTTATGATCTGCCTTCTTACCTTAAGTCGGGGGACTGTCTTGTTCTAAATAATACCCGTGTACTACCAGCAAGATTATATGGCGTGAAAGAAGATACTGGTGGTAAAGTAGAAGTATTACTTCTTCACCAGCAAGAAGGAGACGAATGGGAAGTTTTAGTTAAGCCTGCCAAAAAGGTGAAAGTGGGGACAAGAATCTCGTTTGGTGATGGGAAGTTGGTTGCGGAATGTACCGAATTAAAAGATCACGGTGGTCGTATTGTGAAGCTACAATATGATGGTATTTTCTTAGAAGTTCTAGAATCTTTAGGAGAGATGCCATTACCTCCTTATATTAAGGAACAACTTCCAGACCAAGAACGATATCAAACGGTGTATTCCAAAGAGGAAGGTTCTGCCGCAGCACCAACAGCAGGACTTCATTTCACAAATGAGCTCTTGGAACAGATACAACAACAAGGGGTAGAAATTGCCTATGTAACATTACACGTTGGATTAGGGACGTTTCGACCTGTAAGTGCGGATAACGTGGAAGAACATGAAATGCACGCAGAATTTTATGATATGGATCAACAGACTGCTGACCAACTTAAACGAGTGAGAGAGTGTGGTGGTCGTATCATTCCGGTAGGCACAACTTCAACTCGGACTTTAGAAACGATTGTTCGGGATTATGGCAATTTTACTGAGGCTCGCGGATGGACGGATATTTTCATATATCCTCCATACACATTCCGTGCAGTGGATGGCTTGATTACGAATTTCCATTTACCGATGTCTACTCTTATTATGATGGTGAGTGCATTAGCTGGGAAAGATCTTGTAATGAAGGCCTATCATGAGGCTATTGAGCAACGGTATCGTTTCTTTAGTTTTGGAGATGCAATGTTTATTAAATAAAAGTTCAACAAGGAAAGGGTTTCGTTCATGCCAGCAATACGATATGAATTAATTAAAACCTGTAAGCAAACAGGGGCACGTTTAGGACGTGTGCATACACCACATGGCTCCTTTGAAACACCAATGTTTATGCCTGTAGGTACATTGGCGACCGTTAAAACAATGGCTCCAGAAGAGTTGAAGCAAATGGGAGCAGATATTATTTTATCCAACACCTACCACTTGTGGCTTCGACCTGGGGAAGACATTGTGGAAGAAGCAGGGGGGCTTCACAAGTTTATGAATTGGGATGGTTCTATTCTTACCGATTCAGGTGGGTTCCAGGTGTTTAGTTTAAGTGACATGCGGGATATTAAAGAAGAAGGTGTCCATTTTCGCAATCATATAAGTGGCGAGAAGCTTTTCCTGTCACCGGAGAAAGCTATGCATATACAAAACTCACTCGGTGCTGATATCATGATGGCATTTGATGAATGTCCACCATACCCAGCAAGTCATGAGTACATGAAGAGTTCTGTAGAGCGTACTAGTCGCTGGGCTGAGCGCTGCTTAGAAGCACATCAGCGACCGCATGATCAAGGTTTGTTTGGAATTGTTCAAGGTGGAGAGTATGAGGATCTTCGTAAGCAAAGTGCGAAGGATTTAATTTCTTTGGATTTTCCTGGGTATGCTATTGGAGGATTGTCTGTTGGAGAACCAAAGGATGTTATGAATCATGTGCTTGATTTTACAACTCCATTGCTTCCGAACGACAAAGCCCGTTATTTAATGGGTGTAGGTTCACCAGATGCTCTTATCGATGGGTCTATTAGAGGCGTCGATATGTTTGACTGTGTGTTACCAACCCGAATTGCTCGTAATGGTACATGCATGACTTCTCAAGGTAGGCTAGTTGTACGCAATGCAAAATTTGCACGTGACTTCCGACCAATAGATGAGAATTGTGATTGTCATACGTGCCGAAATTACTCAAGAGCGTATATTCGTCACTTAGTAAAATGTAATGAAACATTTGGTTTCAGACTTACAACTTATCATAACCTGTATTTTCTGTTAAAATTAATGGAGCAAGTGCGACAAGCCATACGAGAAGACCGTCTTGGCGATTTTCGTGAAGAATTTTTCGAGCAATATGGCTTAAATAAACCAAATGCGAAGAACTTTTAAATAAAGAAAGGAGGAATTTGAAATGGGTGGAGGTACTTTAGCATCGATTATTCCATTAATATTGATGTTTGTAATCTTCTATTTCCTACTTATTCGCCCTCAACAAAAGAAGCAGAAGAAAGTGCAGCAAATGCAATCTGAGCTTCAAAAGGGTGATAAAATCATTACCATTGGCGGTTTACATGGAACCGTTCATGCACTAGATGAAGGAACGCTTGTAGTCGAAGGCCAGGATGGCACCAAACTTACATATGATCGTTCATCAGTAAGAGAAGTAGTGAATAAAGACTAAACCATAAGAAAAAGCGCCTATTCAAAAATGAAGGGCGCTTTTTTTATGCTAGCGAAATAATCACTAGCTTAGCATAAAAAAGTTCATTAAAAATGTTTCTTGTGTATAACTTAATAAGTATAGAGGCGACGTCCTGCTCCAGCGCTCGACTAGTATGCTTTTCGGCTCCGTTCGATAAGTTAACATCGAATCACGAATGTTTTCGTGTTTCCTTTATCTCCTACGGGATCAGGTGAAGTTCTGGGTTGAAGGTTTGATTAGAATCGCTGCATCGTGTAGCAACATCGAACTGACCTACATCCTGCAGGCCCGCCTCACGTAGCAACATCGAACCAACCCACTTCGTGTGCGCCGCCGCATATACGTCGCTAACCGGGCGTTTTCTCTTTTGTTCTTTTGCCTAATTTGATTTCCCACCTACATTAACTCCAATCATCCCTCCGAGGAGTGCCATAAGGATATATCCACCATGGTAAAACAGCTGTGTCATGCCCATTCCTTTTTGGAATCCAAGGTATTGAAACAATAATACAATAATAGAAAAACCTAGTCCGGTTAGGATGCCTAACATCCATCCTTTTTCCTTTCCTTTTGCAGCAGAAATAAAACCTCCGATGAATAAGGTTAGAAGTCCGAGTATGAGTGTAGCCCATTGAAGGGTTGATTCTGTCATAGACGTGAATTTTAATAGTAAAGCAAGAATAAGGCTACAAAGAATCATCATTGTAAAAATTGTTCCCCATCCATATGCGAGTGCAGTAATACGGTTTTTCATCATTTTTCCCCCTGTTCGTCCCACTTTTTATTAGCTTATTCTCTAAGAAATTAAAATAGAATAAAATATTTTCCCTACCTACTTGAATACATTAGTAAAAATGGACAAGAAGAGGGGAACGTATATATATGGAAACCACCTTAGCGATTGCTGTATTTATCGTTAGCTACATATTCATAATGACCGAAAAAATCAATAGAGCGCTCATTGCTGTATCTGGTGGTTTCTTAATGCTTGTAACTGGAATCTACAAGTGGAATGACGCGTTTGCGAACTATATTGATTGGGGAACGATAACGCTGTTATTTTCCATGATGGTTCTAGTTTCTATTACAAAGAAGACTGGGCTATTTGAGTACGTTGCCATTGTTTTAGCGCAACGGGTAAAAGGAGCACCGATTCCATTACTTCTTGTTTCAGGTGTGCTAACAGCTGTTGGTTCGGCTTTATTAGATAATGTGACTACAGTGCTCTTATTTGTACCGATTTTACTAACCTTAACCAATTTATTGAACCTGCCCGTATTTCCGTATTTATTAACCGTTATCCTCTGCGCTAATATTGGTGGAACAGCTACATTAATTGGAGATCCACCGAATATAATGATAGGCCAGGCTGTGGAACACTTAACCTTTCTATCGTTTCTTGTTCATCTTGGACCTGTGGTACTGATAATTTTTATAAGTACTTTATTCTTTTTAGTGGTATTGTTTAGAAAGAGATTACAAGTAAAAGAAGGAAACCATGTGAATGAGCTAATGAACATGAATGCTAGTACCTACTTAAAGAAAACACCTATGCTCTATCAATCCATAACCGTTCTTTCGCTTACGATTTTAGGATTTCTATTACATTCCTTTGTTCATGTTGATCTAACGACTGTAGCTGTATGTGGAGCCTTATTATTGCTTTTATTAACAGATAAGGAAGCGAATGCTGAAAAAGTCTTCGAAGAAGTAGAATGGGTAACGCTGTTTTTCTTTATAGGGCTATTTATGCTTGTTGGTGGACTCGAACAAGTCGGAGTAATTGATGAAATGGCCCGGGGTATGATGTGGCTTACTCAAGGTGACTTACCATTAACAGCCATTCTTATTTTATGGATGTCAGGATTGTTCTCTGGCATTGTGGATAATATTCCATTCGTAGCGGCTATGATTCCTGTAATACAAGAATTTCAATCATACGGAATGGCTAACCTTGATCCTTTGTGGTGGTCGTTAGCATTGGGGGCTTGTTTAGGTGGGAATGGTACTCTAATTGGAGCTTCAGCTAATGTAGTTGTTGCAGGATTAGCTGCTAGTGCTAAACACCCAATAGGTTTTGTGAAATTTTTATTATACGGTATGCCGGTGGTACTGTTTTCTCTTATTGTTTCTACCGTTTATGTTTATTTTCGTTACTTGCTACCCTTTATGCAAAGTTCGTTATAGGCATAATGAACATAAATTTGTTCATTCTATAAAATGGGACACATTTTATAGAAAGTAGGGAGTTTTCTTGCCAATTAGCGAAATGTTTATTGTGATCGGTAGAACGTTTGCAACATATTTAGTCATATTAATTATCTTCCGACTGATGGGGAAGCGTGAGATTGGAGAATTAAGCATTCTCGATCTTGTTGTATTTGTTATGTTAGCGGAAATTGGGGTCTTCTCTATTGAGGATCCACAAGATGAATTTATTCACGCTATTATTCCAATGATTGTACTGCTGTTTATTCAACGGGGCACGGCTTGGCTTTCATTGAAAAGTCAAATGTTTCGTGTTTTGCTAGATGGCAAGCCTTCCGTTATTATTCGAGAAGGGAAAATTAACGAACATGAAATGAGGAAACAGCGCTATAACTTTGATGACCTCATGCAACAATTAAGAGAAAATGGTACAAGAAGTGTAGCGGATGTTGATTTTGCTGTCCTCGAACCATCAGGTAAGCTATCCATTTATGAAAAAAGTGAAAAAAGACCAAATGATTCTTCTGGTTTTATTATGCCATTGATTGCAGATGGTAAAATACAATATGAAAACTTGAAGCAAAATCATAAAGATGAAGACTGGCTTAGGAAAGAGATCCATAAAAGAGGCTATGAAAATCCGGAGCAAATATCATTTTTATCAGTAGACCAAGAGAATAAGTGGTACATTGACACGTATGAAGCTAAAAAGAAGGATTAATTGATTTCACTATCGAAAAGATGGTGAATGGATCATAGTGATAGGGGGAGAAATGAATTTGGCATCTTCATTTAATTGGCACAAAGAGGTAGAGAAAAAATGGGATCAAAATGTTACATTTTGGTCGGAGAAAAGTCGATCGATGTGGAATCATGGTAGTCGATCATCGATTGTTCCATTCGTGGAGAAGCATGTTGGAAAAGGTAGCTACATAGGTGATATAGGTTGCGGTGATGGCTATGGATCTTATAAGTTAAAAGAAGCGGGTTATGACGTCATAGGGGTCGATTTATCTCCAAAAATGGTTGAGCAAGCAAATCAGGTTTGTGATGAGAAGTTATGCTTTAAGGTTGGAGATTTGGCATCACTACCGTTCGAAAACGATACGTTCGATGCTCTGATTGCAATTAACTCCATTGAATGGACAGAAAATCCTTATCTAGCACTTAAAGAATTACATCGAGTATTGAAGCCAGGTGGTATATTGTGTGTAGGTCTCCTAGGCCCAACTGCAGGACCTAGACAAAACAGTTATCGTAGACTACTGGGAGAAAGCGTCATCTGTAATACGATGATGCCTTGGGAATTAGAGCAAATGGTCTTAGAAAGTAACTGGAGCGTTATAGATGGACAAGGGGTGTATAAAGAAGGAATTAAATCAGAACACTATGAAACCCTTCCTAAACAGCTGAAACAAGCACTGACATTTATGTGGCTTTTCATGTTTCAGAAAAATTAAGCTATTAGTTCAGTGGATTATTTCCCATATACGGCCTAAATTTGATAAACGGTTGATTTTAAAGGATATTTCACCAGAAAAATGAGCTTGGAATTTATTTTCCAAGCTCATTTTTTGGTTCCATATTATTTATAGCGATCTTAAAGAAGAAATTTTCTTCAGTATATAAGGTATTCTATGTCCGTTAAGATAAATATATGATTTAGCAGTCTTGATAGCTATACAAAACTCAAGGGATTACTGGTGTTGGCTAGTCGGGTTGTGTTTCCATCTATCTCTTTTTGAAAAGTGGGAGTTGTTTAAGCTCCTCTGTAGTGATGAACCGGAATAAAAACAGTAACAGTGTGTAGACGGTTGTGAACAGAATTAATATAAATAGGAATGGCAGAACTTGCAGCGTTGCTCCTTGGAAGAAATCATGGAGTTTATCTCCGATTAGCCATGTTAACATAATAAGCGTAATCATTTTAAACACATCAATGATAGGTATCTTGAACTGGATGGCTCTTATTAGGGTGAATAAGTGCAAGAAAGTAACTAAAACAACACCAACCACTATGGCTAGAGCAACACCCATAATACCAAACTCTGGTTGGGTAGCTAGGGTTAGGAGTACAGCGAACTTAACAAACGCGCCAATTAGACTGTTCCACATGGCAGCTTTTGCTAAATCTAAAGCTTGGAGTGCTGCCTGCAAGGGGGCTTGGAAATAAAGCAATAAGAAACAAGGTGCCATCACGATAAGAAAACGGGAGGCGTTAGCATGTCCATACATAAACGTTAAAATTGGTGTTGCAAATATAGCAAGTACTACAGTAGCCAATGCACCTGATGCAAAGGAAAGGCGAATTGCTTGATGAATACGGTAGTGAATAAGTTTTAAATCTTTTTTTGCTCCAGCTTCACTAATGTTTGGAACAAGTGCAATAGATAGAGAATGTGTAATAAAAGTTGGTAGCATAAGAAGCGGTAAAGCATACCCTGTCAATTCACCATATTGTTTTGTGGCCATGGCGGTTTGAACCCCGGCGATTGCAAGACTTTGAGCTACTAGAATAGGTTCCAGGAAAAAGGATAGCGAACCGACTAGCCTGCTACCTGTCGTTGGTAAGGCGATAGATAGTAGTTCGTTCAACGTGTCTTTGCCTTCTTTCAAATAAGAAGCGAATTTTTTTCTTATTTTTATCCGTTTTTTCATTTTGAACATCCGGATCATATATAACAAGGAACATAACTCTCCTAGAACAACAGAAAACATAGCACCAGCCGCAGCATACTCAACACCATAAGGAGCTAGTGCTTTGGTAAATAAAGCGACAAATGTAATTCGGACAACTTGCTCTATGACTTGAGAATAGGCTTGAGGTTTCATATTTTGTCTACCTTGGAAATATCCTCGAAGCACAGAAGATATCGCAACGATTGGAACGATTGGACTTATTGCTAGTAAAGGATAGAGTGTGCGCTCATCAGTAAGTAGTGTTTTGGCAAGTAATGGGGCAAGAAAAATCATTCCCGCTGTAAAGATAATACTTAAAATCCCTGTAACAACAAGAGAAATAACAAGGATTTTTTTGATTTTTAATAAATCTCCATGAGCTTCAGCTTCAGCCACTCGCTTGGATATGGCAACTGGCAATCCAAATTGAGTAAGGGTGATGACAAGAATAAGTGTGGGAATGGCCATCATATATAGACCTACACCTTCTTCCCCCATGATCCTTGCTACTACAATGCGGTTTACAAAACCTAAGAATCTTGTAATCATTCCTGCTGCTATTAAAATAAGCGTTCCTTGTAGAAAGGTTTGCTTGCTCATAGTAAAGCCCTACCTTCTCAAAAAATTGAAATTCATATACAATGAATGTATATGCGAAAAAGGTGGGCAAGCATGACAAGCAATCGAGATTGTTTTTGATTTTACATAGTGCAGGAGGAGCAGATAGTTGAAAGAAAAGTTAATAGATTTTTTTATTCATACGTTTGATTTTTTACCATCTGAGTTAGTCGTTATGGTAATCTCGGCTATGCCGATTTTAGAGTTAAGAGGAGGACTTCCAGTCGCTTATGGAGTTTATGATTTCACTTTTTTTAAATCATATCTTCTAAGTGTGTTTGGAAACATACTTCCAATCATTCCATTATTATTATTATTTCATCCAATTAGTAATTGGTTAATGCGTTTTTCTTGGTACAAAAAAATGTATCATTGGATTTATGAGCGGACGATGAAAAAGAGTTCAAATGTTGAAAAATTTGGTGCAATCGGATTGATTTTATTTACAGCTGTTCCTTTACCCACTACTGGAGCATACAGTGCATGCTTAGCAGCGGCATTTTTTGCGATTCGATTTTGGTACGCTTTTATATCCATCGTTATAGGTGTCTTAATCGCAGGTATTGTGGTAGGGGCACTATCCCTATCAGTGTCATTTCTATAAAGTAGGTGAAAAGCAAGGTTAGCTGTAATAGATGTTGGAGGGGAGCAAAATGGAAGAAGGAAAAACGGTTGTAGAGTGGAAAAAGTGGATAGAACCGGTTTTACAAAGTAAGGTAGAAGAATTTCATATGATGGGATATGAAAAGGCACGAAAAGAAGAAATATGGAATTGCTTGATTCATAAAGTTTGGAAGGGAAAACCGAATAAGCGACTTTACGAAATTGTCCAAGATATATTTCATCTTAGTGTAGGTACATATATGGCTTATTTGACTGTTCAAGCTTATCAGAATGATGATTTGTTGGCTTCGATTGAAGCTTTACGCTACAATTATCCAGAGAATGAAAGTGAAGAAAAAGCAGAAATGTATGATTGACAGGGCTTGTAAAACATTTCTATAATTGCTTTATTGGCATAAAGTCCTACCTTTATGCCCAATTTATGATAATGATAATAAAGAACGTTGTACGATAAGAGTTGTTGGAGAAGAAGGAGGCATAAACACTCATGATTAAACGGAGTCGTATCGTTGCCTTTTTTCTATTGTTGTTGATTTTTGCAGGGACAATAGGAACAACGATACAGGGAATATCAAAGGACATCCGCCTTGGATTAGATTTACAGGGTGGATTTGAAATTCTATATGAAGTAAAGCCGATTGAAGAAGGCCAAGAAATTAATCGAGATGTTATGGAAGCGACAGTAGAAACCATTTATCGTCGAGTTGATGCACTCGGGATTAGTGAAACGAATGTAAGCATCGAAGAAGAGGACCGAATCCGCGTTCAATTAGCTGGTATTGATGATCAACAAAAAGCTCGAGAGTTATTATCTACATCAGCTCGTTTGTCATTTAGGACTATCGATGACGATCCGATTCGAATTAATGACCAACCATTAAGCCTAGAATTAGAAGAAGAAAATGAACCGAATGAGCCAGATACAGAAAAAGGAGAAATCTTTAATGGCTCTAATATCGTTGAGGGAAGTGCGCAACAGGCATTTAACCAACAAACCAATGCACCAATGGTTACTCTGAAGGTGAAAAATGCGAATGATTTTGCAAAAGTTACAGAGAAGGTTGCTGCATTAGGTGACGATAAATCTACACCTGCATACAGTGAAAATTCTATGGTCATCTGGATGGACTTTGACGAAGGTGATTCTTACTTAGCTGAACTGCAAAAACCAACAGAAGAACAGAAATTCATTTCAGCTCCACGAGTTAGCGAGCGCTTAATGACAAGTGATGTTCAGATAACAGGTAACTTCACCGTCGAGGAAGCAAAAGAACTTGCAAATATCATAAACGCTGGTTCTCTTCCTGTAGATATGGAAGAGAAGTTCTCTACATCAGTCGGAGCACAGTTCGGTGCTCAAGCCATGAATAAGACCATTGTTGCTGGTGCAATTGGTATCGGATTAATTTTCATATTTATGATGCTTTATTACCGACTACCAGGTGTAGTAGCAGTGATTACATTATCTCTTTACGTCTACTTAATTCTTCAAGTGTTTGAGTGGATGAATGGCGTATTAACATTACCTGGTATTGCCGCATTGGTTCTAGGAGTTGGTATGGCTGTTGATGCTAATATCATTACCTATGAGCGAATAAAAGAAGAATTAAAAGCTGGTAAATCTACATTATCTGCTTTTAAATCGGGGAATAGTCGTTCCTTAGCTACCATTTTGGATGCGAATATCACGACATTGTTAGCGGCCGTTGTACTATTTGCGTTTGGTACAAGCTCTGTAAAAGGCTTTGCTACAATGTTAATCTTGAGTATTATTGTCAGCTTCATCACAGCTGTTTATGGTTCCCGTCTATTACTAGGATTATGGGTGAATAGTAGAGCACTAAACAAGAAGCCTAGATTATTCGGTGTTAAGCAAAAAGACATCAAGAATATTGAAGATGGTGAAGAAGTAGAAGCCAAAGTGTTAGGTAGAGAATTTGATTTTGTTAAAAATCGCAAAAAATTCTTCGGACTTTCTGTCTTCCTTGTCCTTGCAGGAGCTATCGTTATTGCCTTTAATGGTTTAAATCTAGGAATTGACTTTACAAATGGTTCTCGTGTGCAAGTTCTAGCAGAGAACACCATAGATGTAGATGAGATTGAACAAGATTTTGAAAACCTAGGGCTTAATCCTGAGAAGATTAATTCTTCTGGTGATAACAATGAGATTGCTGTTGCTCGCTTCGATGAAGAACTTACAAAAGACAAAATTGCTGAAATTCGAACGACACTTGGAGAGAAATATGGAAGTCCAGAGAATATAAACACAAGCATTGTTTCTCCAATAGTTGCACAAGAATTAGTGAAAAACGCAGTGTATGCTGTAGCCATTGCATCCATTGGAATCATCATTTATGTAACGATCCGATTTGAATTCTATTTTGCATTGACTGCTATCGTGGCATTGCTTCACGATGCGTTCTTCATTATCGCGTTGTTTAGTATTACTCGACTAGAATTTGATATTACAATCATTGCAGCGATACTTACAATTGTTGGTTACTCTGTCAATGATACGATAGTGACGTTCGACCGGATTCGGGAGAACTTAAAGCTCAAAAAACGAGTGAGAACATTTAAAGAACTTTCAGAAATTGTGAATCGAAGTCTTATGCAAACATTGCCACGAAGCATCAATACAGTTCTAACTGTTATCTTTGCAGCACTCATGTTGATGTTATTCGGAGCAACTTCCATCACGAACTTCTCATTCGCACTAGTGGTTGGACTTATCGCAGGTACGTACTCCTCCTTATTTATCGCAGCACAACTGTGGTTAGTATGGAGAGGAAGCATGCTAGATAAAAAACCAATCCAATACGTTGAGAAAAAGAAAACCGGTGGACCTCAAGTATAATGCTCCACATTTTAAACCCTGCGCATTAAGCGTAGGGCTCTTTTTATTAAACTATGTAAAACAGGTACATTGTTTTACATAGTTGAGAAAAGTTATTCAACATTCGAGGCATAATCTGGAAGGCTTGAAGTTGAGATGAATTTGGTAATCGCACAGAAAGAGCAATGTACCCGTAGATTTAGTTAGAATAAAGGTGGCCGTGGAATAACTCGCGTCCTGCCGGCGAGCTGGCAAGTTACCTTCGCGGAAAAACACCCTCAAGGGGATCTTGCCTATCTCTTTCTCCGGCGGGAGTCTCCTTTTTCCACAGCCACCTCATGAGATGTTGGGAGAAACGGAAACATTGCGAAGTTAGAGAGGTTGAGGTATTTGAATATCTTCTGACGGTCTACACCTTAGTAAGTTCTAGTATAACAATTGGTTCATAACAAAAAATTCTGTGGCAAGAAAGCTAATGGACATTTAGTTCGCTGTTTGTAAAAAATAAAGTTTTATTTGTCCGTAAGATCTACCCAGACATACAACATTTGGCCGCGGGTCCGATAGCCATTACTCGGCTTGGGGTGAAGGCTCACCAGCTCGCCCGCAGGAAAGCGAGTTGTTTCACCGTAACCCCCTTCCACTTTTCAAGTATCGGACCCATCACCTTTTGAATATATCTCAAACTTAAGTCTTCAAGATAATGGGGCGATATTGAAATCTCAATAACCTAATCTTTTGCATAAGAAAGTAATTCTCTCTCAGAGGTGAGTGCGGGGATCAAGACTTATTTGTAGAAGCTAGCCTCCAAATCCTAATCAAATGATTAATAGTTGGAATCTAGAAAGGTTTTTATAGCACCCTAGAAAGGGAATAGTATATACGAGTAACAAAACTATTTATGCATGATATAACCATTTGAAAATAAAACAGGAGTGATAAAAGTGAAGGGACAAACAAATTTTATTTTAGCGCTAGTATTTGCACTTATTGTTGCAATTTTTGCAGTCTTTAATGTTGATGCTGTTGAAGTAAATTATCTATTTGGAACAGGCCAAGCCCCTCTTATATTAATTATTCTAGGCTCGGTCCTCATGGGTGGTATTATTACGGGTACGTTTGGGATGGTACGAATTTATAGATTACAACGACAAAAAAGGTCTCTTGAACAAAGACTTCAACAATATGAATCAACTTCACCAATGGAACATGAAGACAATAATCAAGATTCTTCCCCACTGGAGGAAAATTCTCGAAAAGACGATCCTGTTAAACATTCATAATGGACGAGAATGCAAGTCAAGTCCCAAGAGTTTACTAAATGTTTTCCTATAAAAAACAAAATCAAATTCCGTTTGATACCCTTGTCGTGCTCTTGTATAATTAGTGCGTCAGGGGTGAATCTATGTTACGTAGTAAAGCGAAATGGAATTTTGTTCAAGGTGAAGAACATTCCTTACCTATAGATGACTCATTATCATCATTAACACAACAATTATTAAGACAAAGAGGCATTCATACGAAAGAAGCTGCAGAGCAGTTTTTATCACCACAGTTACAACAATTACATGATCCAATGCTAATGAACGATATGGATAAAGCAGTAGAAAGAGTTAAAGACGCTATCTCTAAGGGAGAGCGTATCCTTGTATTCGGAGACTACGATGCTGATGGTGTGAGTTCTACAGCTGTTATGATGGAAACACTTCGAGAATTGGGAGCTGAGGTGGCCTATTATATACCAAACCGTTTTACGGAAGGTTACGGTCCTAATGAGGAAGCATTTCGAAACGCTAAAGAAGAAGATGTAGCACTTATTATTACAGTTGATACTGGTATTGCTGCACACCATGAAGCCAAAGTAGCGAAAGAATTAGGAATAGATTTAATTATTACGGATCACCACGAGGTTCAGGAAAGCTTACCCGAAGCGTATGCTATCGTGCATCCTAAATGTTCGAGTTCTTACCCATTTCAAGAACTTGCAGGTGTAGGGGTAGCATTTAAATTTGCTCACGCACTTCTTGGTGACTTTCCGAAGCATCTGCTAGATTTAGTTGTGATTGGTACAATTGCAGATTTAGTACCTCTCCATGACGAGAACAGGGTTTTGTCTTACTATGGATTACAAGCACTCTCTCGTTCTGTAAGACCTGGATTTCAAGCGTTACGCCAACTATGCGGGATTGAGGGTCCATTAACAGAAGAGGATATTGGTTTTGCGATTGGTCCACGTATAAATGCGGTCGGCCGTCTCCAAAATGCTTCACCAGCAGTGGAGCTGTTGTTAACAGAGGACGATGATGAAGCAGCTTACTTAGCTAATCAAATTCAAGAGTTAAATCAGGAACGACAGCAAATTGTTGCTGATATAGCTAAAGAAGCAGAAACTATGTTAGATGCTGAGGGTGATGATTTACCTTCTGTAATCGTTGTAGCTAAGGAAGGTTGGAACCAAGGTGTCCTAGGAATTGTTGCTTCGCGGCTTGTAAGAAGGTTTGACAGGCCAGTCATTGTGTTAACGATAGATCCAGAAACTGAGACAGCTAAAGGCTCAGCACGTAGTATTGATGCTTTTGATTTATTTACTAATTGTATGCAAATTCGTGACTTGTTTACACACTTTGGTGGACATGCCCAAGCTGCAGGTATGACACTTCCGGTAGAAAACGTAGATACAGTACGAGCAGCGTTATCTCAACAAGCTAATGAACAACTTCATCCGGATGATTTCAGGGAGGTACTATCCATTGATGGGACACTCGACCTTTCCCAGGTATCCTTAGACACAATTGACGAAATCAATCAATTAGCTCCATTTGGTATGGGGAATCCAAAGCCACTCTTTTGTATAGATCGTTCAGCACCTGCTGAGATTAGACAGATTGGTAGTAACTTGAATCACTTAAAAATGAAATTCAAGGATGATAAGAATGAGCTTGACGCAATCGGATTTGGTTTAGGTGAACTTTATACAAAGTTGGCACCACAGTCTGCTATGACAACTGTGGGGGAATTATCCATTAATGAATGGAATGGGCGAAAAAAGCCACAATTCATGATGAAGGATATTCGTGTAGATGAATGGCAACTATTTGATTTACGAGGTAGCCGTCATCTGAAAAAAGCAGTTACCACTGTGCCGCAAGACAATGCAGTGGCTGTATTCTTTCATCCTGTTACAGCTGAGCATGAATGGGTATGGGAATATTTTGATGTGTTGCAGATTGAGGATGAGGAAATGGTAGAGGAACTGCCATTAGATGAGGTGGATCATCTTATTCTAATGGACCTGCCTCAATCCTTGGACCGTCTAGCTACACTAGTACAAAATATGAATCCTAAGAACATACATGCTTGCTATCGAACAGACGACGCAGCGTTTTTAAAAACTGTTCCAACTAGAGATCATTTTAAGTGGTTCTATGCGATGTTATTGAAACGGAAACAGCTTCACCTTGAAAAAGAGGGGCCAAAATTGGCAGCACATAAAGGCTGGTCTAAAGATGCAGTAGAATTTATATCTAACGTGTTTTTTGAATTAGAATTTGTTAAAATAGAGAATGGACTTGTGACGCTTAATTCGAATCCTTCTAAAAAGGATCTTTCAGAATCAGCGTTATATCAATCTAAACATGAATATGTAAATGTCGAACAAACATTATATTTCTCATCCTATCGACAGTTAAAATCTTGGTTCGATGAGCAAATGAATCGAGTTGTGCAGGCTAAGGAGGAAGTAACAAATGAACCTTAAAGATTATATAACAGTGGTAGAAGATTGGCCTTCTGAGGGTATTAAATTTAAGGACATTACCACGTTAATGGATAATGGGACTGCTTTTAAATACGCAGTTGACCAAATCGTTGAATATGCAAATGAAAAAGAAATTGATTTAGTAGTAGGACCAGAAGCTCGTGGCTTTATTATTGGCTGTCCTGTTTCTTATTCAATGGAAGTAGGCTTTGCTCCAGTTCGAAAAGAAGGAAAGTTACCACGTGAAACGATTAAAGTTGACTATGGCCTTGAGTATGGTGAAGATGTATTGACCATTCATAAAGATGCCATTAAACCTGGCCAACGCGTTCTAATAACAGATGATTTATTAGCGACAGGCGGTACAATTGAAGCAACGATTAACTTAGTAGAGCAACTTGGTGGAAAAGTAGTAGGATGTGCATTCTTAATCGAATTAACCTACCTACATGGCCGAGATAAACTAGATGGATACGATGTATTAACATTAATGCAATACTAAGATAAAAAAAGAGTGCTCAGTTTGAGTACTCTTTTCCTATAGAAAACGGAAAAAAAGTGATATAATGAATACAATTCATAACTTTTACCTCATAGGGTAGAAGTTTTCTTTTTCAAATCTAGTTTATTCTCAGGTGAAAAAGTAATCTTTTGGTTGATGCTCTAAAAGGGGTATATAAAGTTATAAGCAACATAAGCTAAACCATTCATATACCCTTACATGGATAAGTTGCAATGTTTTTCTAACAATAGAGGTTTTTGATAATATATACCATATAAATCGTCTTTGAAAAGGATAGGGCGAATTTTTTCTATAAAGGTGATCGGATGTCTAAAGATAAAATTTTGACAGCAGATGAAGTGATAGAGCAGGCGAGTGGGTATCTTTCTGAGGAAGATACCGCATTTATTCGTCGTGCCTACGATTTTGCTCAAGACTCGCATAAAGAACAATATCGTAAATCAGGAGAGCCTTATATCATTCATCCTGTCCAGGTAGCTAGTATCCTAGTGGAACTTGAAATGGATCCTGTGACCATTGCAGGAGGTTTCTTACACGATGTTGTTGAAGATACAAATGTTACCGTAGAAGACTTAGAGAATACATTTAATAAAGAAGTCGCCATGCTAGTGGATGGTGTTTCGAAGCTAGGAAAGATTAAATATAAATCCAAAGAAGCTCAACAAGCAGAAAATCATCGAAAAATGTTTGTTGCGATGGCGAAAGATATACGCGTAATTCTAATTAAGCTTGCAGACCGCCTACACAACATGAGGACGTTAAAACATCTTCCTCCTGAAAAACAGCGGCGCATTTCGAATGAGACTCTAGAAATCTTTGCTCCACTAGCTCATCGATTGGGAATATCAACAATTAAATGGGAATTAGAAGACACAGCTTTACGATATTTAAATCCTCAACAATATTATCGTATTGTTCACTTAATGAAGCAAAAAAGGAATGAACGTGAATATTATATTGGTGAAGTGATGGATGAAATCCAAAAGCAACTGGATGAAGTAAATATCGAGGCTGATTTTTCTGGGCGTCCAAAACACTTATACAGCATTTACCGGAAAATGGTGCTAGAAAATAAACAGTTTAACGAAATCTATGATCTGTTAGCAGTACGAGTACTTGTAAATAGTATTAAGGATTGTTATGCCGTACTTGGTATCATTCATACATGCTGGAAACCAATGCCAGGAAGATTCAAAGACTATATTGCCATGCCAAAACCAAACCTCTATCAATCCTTGCATACGACTGTTATTGGACCTAAAGGTGATCCTTTAGAGGTTCAGATTCGTACACATGACATGCATGAGATTGCGGAATATGGTATCGCTGCACACTGGGCTTATAAAGAAGGCAAGAATGTAGACCAAAGTTCTCAATCTTTTGACGAACGACTTAGTTGGTTTAGAGAAATTCTCGAGTGGCAGAATGAAACTCATGATGCTGAAGAATTTATGGAATCCCTTAAAGTGGATTTATTCTCTGATATGGTCTATGTCTTTACCCCAAAAGGGGATGTAATTGAACTTCCATCAGGATCTGTACCAATAGATTTTGCCTATCGTATTCATACAGAAGTAGGGAATCAAACAATTGGAGCTAAAGTGAATGGAAAGATGGAGCCATTGGATTACAAGTTGAAAACGGGGGACATTTTAGAAATCATGACCTCCAAACATTCCTATGGCCCATCTAAAGATTGGATTAAGATTACTCAAACATCACAAGCCAAAAATAAAATTAAACAATTCTTCAAAAAGCAACGTCGAGACGAGAATATTGCCAAAGGTAAAGAGCTTGTCGAGAAAGAAATTCGTTCATTAGAAATAGAGCCGAAGGATGTTCTTACCACAGACAACCTTAAAAAGGTCTCGGAGAAATTCAACTTTAATAATGAAGAAGATATGTATGCTGCCGTTGGATATCAGGGTATTACAGCGGCTCAAATTGCGACGAGACTGACCGAAAAGATACGAAAAAAACAACCTAAAAAACAGGACTTAGAACAAACGTTAGAAGGGGTCCAGAATGAAATTAAAGCTCCTTCAGGGCCTTCTAAGAAAAAGGATTCAGGAGTCAAAGTAAAGGGTGTAGATAATTTACTCGTAAGACTCTCAAGGTGTTGTAATCCTGTTCCTGGTGACGAGATAGTTGGTTATATCACAAAAGGTCGTGGCGTATCTGTTCATCGTGCGGATTGCCCGAACGTACAAACCGAAGATGTGAAGCATCGATTACTTCCTGTTGAATGGGAGAATACCGGTGAAGATAGTAAACAGTACAGTCTTGATATTGAAATCTCTGGCTATGATCGAAGAGGATTATTAAATGAAGTTCTGCAAGCGGTCAACGAGACAAAGACGAATATTACGGCTGTATCAGGTAAGTCAGATCGGAATAAAATGGCTACAATCAATATGACAATTATGATTCATAACATTAGTCACCTACGTAAAATAGTCGATCGTATTAAGCAAATTCCAGATGTGTACACAGTAAGACGAATGCTGCAATAAGGGGCGAAGAACAATGAGAGCTGTCATCCAAAAAGGAAAACATGCTAGTGTGACAGTAGATGGACAAATTACTGGTGAAATCGAAAAAGGACTAGTTGTTCTATTAGGTGTCACACATGATGATACAGAAGAAGATGCTAAATATGTAGCTGAAAAAATCGTTAACCTACGAATCTTTGATGATAATCAAGGAAAAATGAACTATTCCCTCAAGGATATAGAAGGACAAGTTCTCTCTATATCACAGTTCACCTTGTATGGTGACTGCCGAAAAGGACGACGTCCAAACTTCATGAACGCAGCAAAACCTGAACCTGCGAAGGAACTTTATGAGACGTTCAATTCTCTTGTGCGGCAACAAGGAGTTGAGGTGGAAACAGGTAGTTTTGGCGAGATGATGGATGTTCAACTTACTAATGTTGGACCTGTTACGCTCATAATAGAAAGTGATGATCGTTAGTCCATTTGAAATGGCATCAACGTAAGAAATGAATTGCACAATCATATCACTATATGTCTAAAAAGCATGAGGTTTCTATACTTCATGCTTTTTCTTATATCTCTATTACGCCTGAGAAGTCCTCATCCTTTCCAGAAAAGGATTTACATGTTAACTTGTTGTTACATATAGTTACAATCTCTAAAATCCACTAGTTTTGAATGATAGTGTTTCATGAAGGATAAAGCTTTAGGATGTTTTGTAAATTATCAAGTCTCTATATGATTTGATCGACTGGTGATGTAGCGAAAGAAAGCTTGAGCAAATAGTGCGAATAATAGAGTGCTCAAAGTTTCCCGCCAACCAATCGACTTGAAAACTTCTTCAGGCAATATAAAAGTGTACGCTAAATACAATAGGAACAATCCTCCTTGAAGTAGCTTCAATGTCTTGGCGTCTGCCTCATTCTTTTGAGATACTAGCCTCTCATCAATTTCGGCTACAAATCCTTTAGGTTCCTTCTTTAATTTTTACAAGTTTTAAATAATAAGCCAATGCTACACTGAAAGGGATAAGCGACAAGGCGAAGAAGACTTTGTTGTTAAAGGGAAAATTCATAGTTTCCAAGGCAGTCCAAGTTAAAAAAATGCTATACCAAGAAACAAAGAAGTGCGAATAATTATTCTTGTTTCCGTAAGTATTTTATCGTAGCATTTTTCATTCCTCCTAAAATAAATTATAAAATGGAAGTTTTATTAGTGTTTGGTAAGCCATTCAACTAGTGAAGCAGTTTAGTCATAGTAGGTTATCTCAATTTTTATTCAAATTATATACAATAATAGGTTTATAAGAAGGTATCTATGAGCTGAATGGATTTAGATATAAACGGAAAGCACTTCTTATTTGCAGATAGTTCAATAAAGGAGATAATGAACAATTATGATTTGTCTGATCTCAATAGTTGCAGATTTCTAACAAGGGACTTAATTGACATAAGAACAGGGCTTTTACAAAGGGTTAGTCTTTAGAAGGGATGGACATATTAAATTGTGGAAAGTAAATGGTATGGAAAAGGCTTGGGTGGTAATTAAATCGGGGAGGATGGATTTATTATTTACGATGTTGCCAATCGCTATATGAGTGACTACAGGGGTTGCTTACTGAAGAACAATTTATAACTAAATCAAAAACGCAGAGGCATTGAAGTGCCCCCTGTCAAGTAGACAGTGGAAATAATATAAAGTTTTAAGCGGCTTTAGCTCTATATTCCATAGGGCTAAGGCCGTTTAATCTTTCTTGGTATCTTTCATGATTGTCGAGACATGCTTTGGTGTATTCCTACTTTATCTATCTTTCGTTTAAAACCATGTGAAGTATATTGAAACCCACGATCACTATGTATTATGGGGGACTCGTCTTTTAACATGAGATCGCATAATCTAACGTTTCAAACACCAGTTGATTATTATTGGAATGCCCTAAAACATAACTTACAATGGATCCATCATAAAGGTCACGGATTGCACTCAAATAAGCTTTTTTGGAGGGACCATACTTAAACTCCGTGACATCCTTTACCCATTTTTCATTTGGTTGTACAGCTTCGAACTCTCTATTTAGAACGTTTTCTGCTACATGGTCTGGCGTTGAACGTTTATAGACTTTCTTTTTCACTCGAGTAACAGAGCGCATATTCGACAGCTTCATTAAACGATAAATTCTCTTATGATTAAGTTTCTCTTCAAATTTTCGATTCATTGATGGAATAATGTTCGTTACGAATAAGGTTAATAATAGTAAGTTTCTCCACAGTAGAAAAAGAACTTCTCGACATACAAAAACCCCCTAAGATAAACAGTTTTATTTTTATACTGTCACCTTAGGGGGAGCATCTCACATATCTCAATTCCTCTGCGTTTTTTTATATGATCTAGTTGTGGCCATATACGGTTTAGATTGTTTTAGTTACCTAAGTAAACTTTTATTCATGCCTTACTTTGTAAGATACTCACTTACACCTTGTACAATACCTTTTGTGATATTTTCTTGGTATTTAGCTGTCTTAACAAGTTTCTCTTCATTTTCATTAGACAAAAAACCTAATTCTAATAATAAACCTGGTTGGCGATTTTCTCTAATTACATGAAAGTCTCCGAATTTGGCTTTGCGATCATTCAATCCAGTTGATTGAATCATTGCATTTTGAACGGTACGAGCGAAATCTTTATGTTGGTCATGGTAATAAAATGTTCCAATACCCTTCGCTTCCGGTGATTGGGGGAAGCTATTGTAATGTAAACTTAGAAATGCATCTGCTCTTTTAACATTTGACACTGTTGCTCTGGCACTTAATGATATATAAGAATCATTTGCTCTTGTCATGATAACGTTAGCGCCCGCTAGTTCAAAGCGTTCTTTTAATCTATTGGCTGTTTTTATAACTAAATTTTTCTCATACATTCCACTAGCTCCAATTGTACCAACATCTCTTCCGCCATGCCCTGCATCGATAACAATTGTTTTATTCTTCAGTGTACCTGTTTTATTGGACATTTGTTCGATATCGGATGGAGTTGTGGTAACAATCCAATCTGCTACATACGCTGTCTTATTATTATAATTGATTTTGTACCAGTCATTTTCATGAGCTATGATTTCAAATACTTCGCCTTTAGAACCTCTTCCAACGATAGAGGAGTCTGTTGAAGCTCCGCCACGAATGTTTGTAGCATTATAGAGAAGTGTTAGCTGATCGGCATTAGATTGAGTGGTCTGTTGAGAAGTAGTGACGAGCCAGTTGGCTACCCAACCTTTCTTCCCATCTCCAAGCTTGATTTCATACCAATCATTCTTTTCTTGAACATATGGATATTGTTCTCCATCCTTAACACTTCCAATAACCTTACTGTTTAGACTTCCCTTATTTCTAACATTTAGTGACGGAGTCTGTACAGTTATCGTTCCAATTTTTGAATTGGCTATGTCTTTCTTTGATGGTGAAGTGGAGGCTTGTTTGACCATAGATACATAATCTTTGTGTACCCAACCTTGCTTGTCATTAAAAGTGATCTGAATCCAATCACCTTTTGACTTCGTGGAGCTGTATTGGTCACCCTTTTGCAAATGACCGATTACTTTGTTTGAAGTGCTTGCACCATCTCGAACTCGTAACCAGTTAACAGTTGATGATACTTTCATAGAGCTTTTGGATATTTCATTATTTGTTACAGAAACTAACCAATTTGCTACCCATCCAGTATTTTTATCCATCTGAATTTCTACCCAATTATCTTGTTCATCCAAGATGGGATAGTTTTCGTCTTTATGTACCTGTCCAATCTTTGCATGTGTTAACCCAGGACCGTTTCTAACATTTAAAGGGTCTACTTTTATTACAGCATTGCTAGATGCTGCTAGAGTAACGCTGGGAAAACATGCAATTCCTATGAAAAGAAGGAACAGAAGGGGAAAGTATCGCTTAGCATAAAAAATGGTAATAAACCTCCTTCATCTTTGATTTAAAAATAAGTTCAACTAATCCTTTCAACTTTTATTATAGAAAATCCTTTCGTTGATGTAAAAAATATCGGTGTTTTGGAGAAAATATAAGAAAATAGGTGGAAGGAAGTAGATAATGAGGGAAAGTGATAAGGAAGTTACCACGAAGAATCGGCATAACAGTGAATTGATAGGAACCATTCATTTAGGCACTATGGATACAGTTAGTCAAAAGTCCCTGATGACTGAACCATTTGGTGTTAAGAAAGAAGATGTAAAAAAGGTTAAACAAAGTATGGAACGTTCTTGACATAATCATTTTTCAACATTATGATAGTAATCAATTCAATTGTTATCATGGTATCAGGTATCCGTAGAAACGTTGATTATCAAAAATTTTAATAACTTGCTTATAAACCATAACCAGTGAGGGAAAAAGTAGTTATAGCATGCATGGAAAGAGAGAAAGTGCCTTAGGCTGAAAGCACTTTTTACATGTACGCCATAATGAAAGACATTCCTTAGGTTCCTCATCGAAACTTAACAGTAGTAGGTGTTGGACGTTGCAGGCGTTAACTGTTCAAGTGGAAGCTTGTTGCTTCAATTAGGGTGGCAACGCGGGAAATATCCCGTCCCTATTCGATTGAATTCGAATATGGGACGGGATATTTTTGTATTTCATGTGGTAACTAGCTATTACATGGTTTTGGTGATATAAGGAAAAACACATACACTACAGATTGTTTTTATTTTTAAGGAGGATGTAAATGAGTAACATTAAAGGGCCACGTGGTACGCAAGATATTTTACCCGGCGAAGTAGAGAAGTGGCAATATGTCGAATCCGTTCTATCAGATATTTGTCATCGGTATCATTACAAGGAAGTACGTACACCAGTATTTGAACATACAGAGCTTTTCCAACGTGGTGTAGGTGATTCAACAGATATTGTCCAAAAAGAAATGTACACATTTGAAGATCGTGGAGGAAGAAGCATCACATTACGTCCTGAGGGGACAGCCTCTGTAGTGCGTTCATTTGTACAACATAAGGTTTATGGTTCTCCAAATCAGCCGACTAAATTATTTTACTTTGGCCCCATGTTTCGTTATGAGCGCCCACAGCAAGGACGGATGCGTCAATTTGTTCAATTTGGTATTGAAGCACTAGGTAGCGATGATCCAGCTGTTGATGCAGAAGTAATTGCTTTAGCTATGAACGCTTATCAGGAATTAGGGTTAACATCATTAAAGCTAGTTTTAAATAGTTTAGGTGATCTTGAAAGTCGTAAAAATCATCGTGAAGCATTAATAGCACACTTTAAACCACATAAAGATGAACTATGTGAAGATTGCCAGATGAGATTGGAAACGAATCCAATGCGCGTTCTTGATTGTAAAAAAGATCGAGAACACCCTGCTATGGAGACAGCCCCGTCCATTTTGGATTATTTAAATAAAGAGTCACGTGAGTATTTTGAAACAGTAAAGTCTGTGTTGGATAAGATGGGGATCTCATATGTAATTGATCCAAATCTTGTACGTGGTCTTGACTATTACAATCATACAGCTTTTGAAATTATGAGTGAGGCAGAAGGTTTTGGTGCTATTACTACTCTAAGTGGTGGAGGGCGTTACAATGGACTTGTTGAAGAAGTCGGGGGTCCAGAAACAGCTGGAATTGGTTTTGCCCTAAGTATCGAACGTCTACTCATGGCTTTGGACGCTGAAGGTATTGAACTTCCTATTGATGAACAGCTTGATTGCTATGTCGTAACCGTTGGGCAAGAAGCTAAAAAAGAAGCTGCAGCTATTGTTTATCAGCTACGTCAAGCTGGTATCCAAGTAGATAAGGATTATGCAGATAAGAAGATGAAAGCGCAATTTAAAGCTGCTGACCGATTAAGAGCGAAATATGTTCTTGTCTTGGGTGAAGATGAGTTAGCAAACGGTCAAATAAATGTGAGGAACATGGACACAGGAGATCAACAAACCATCCAACTAGAAGAAATTGTAGAGCATATGAAAAAGGAATTTAAGGAGGATTAACTCATGAGTGAACATCGTCAATTATGTGGTTATGTACGGGAAAGTCAAATAGAAGAAAGAATAAAGCTGAAAGGTTGGGTACAAAAACGACGTGATCTTGGTGGATTAATATTTATTGATTTACGTGATCGTTCCGGAGTTGTTCAGGTAGTATTTAATCCTGAAGTATCTAAAGAAGCTTTAGAAACAGCTGAAAACGTTCGAACAGAATATGTAGTTGAGATTGACGGAAAGGTCATAGCTCGTGATGAGAATACCGTAAATGAGAATTTAGCTACAGGTGAAATAGAAGTAATGGCAGACTCCATCGCTATTTTAAATAAATCAAAAAATCCTCCTTTTATGTTACAGGAAGAGTCAGAGACTTCAGAAGAACTTCGTTTGAAGTATCGATATCTAGATTTACGTCGTAGTCCGTTACAAGAAACATTTAAACTTCGTCATCAAGCTACACAAGCCATTCGCTCCTATTTAAATAACGAGGAGTTCCTAGAGATGGAAACGCCAATGTTAACGAAAAGTACACCAGAAGGAGCACGAGATTACTTAGTTCCGAGTCGGGTTCATGAAGGTGAATTTTACGCACTTCCTCAATCACCGCAAATTTTTAAACAGTTGATTATGATGTCTGGCTTCGAACGATATTATCAGTTTGCTCGTTGCTTCCGTGATGAGGACTTGCGTGCTGACCGTCAACCGGAATTCACTCAAGTTGACATTGAAACATCCTTTATGTCACAAGCCGAGATTCTAGACATGACAGAGCGAATGATGAAGAAAGTAATGAAAGATGTAAAAGGTATTGAGCTTGAAACACCATTTCCTCGTTTGAAATATGACGATGCAATGGAACGCTATGGTTCAGACAAACCTGATACTCGCTTTGGACTAGAGCTTGTAAATGTCTCAGAAGTCGTGAAAGAATCTGGTTTTAAAGTATTCCGAAATGCAGTAGAATCCGGTGGAACGGTGAGTGCTATTAATGTAAAAGGAAAAGCAAGTGAGTTTTCTAGAAAAGACATTGATAAATTAACAGAGTATGTGAAGGTATACGATGCGAAGGGGCTAGCTTGGTTAAAAGAACAAGAAGGTGAATTACAAGGACCTATCTCTAAATTCATCGAAGGCGAAGAAGCAAGCAATCTCCGCAGTATGCTGAATATTGAAGAAGGTGACTTACTTTTATTCGTTGCAGATAAAACCTCAGTCGTCCATGATAGTTTAGGCGCTCTTAGACAGAAGTTAGGTAAAGAACTGGGTTTAATAGATGAAACTCAGTTTAACTTCTTATGGGTAACAGATTGGCCACTATTCGAATACGATGAAGACCTTGGGCGCTATTTTGCTGCTCACCATCCATTTACCATGCCTGAACGAGAAGATATTCATAAAATGGAGAATCAGCCAGGAGAAGCGCGTGCTCAAGCCTATGACTTAGTATTAAATGGCTATGAAATTGGCGGAGGAAGTCTCCGTATTTATGAGAAGGAACTGCAAGATAAAATGTTCGAGATACTTGGGTTTACAAAAGAGGAAGCACAAGACCAATTTGGCTTCTTACTAGAAGCTCTTGAATATGGTGCTCCGCCACATGGTGGAATTGCGTTAGGATTTGATCGTTTCGTCATGATTCTAGCTGGACGCACGAACCTTCGTGATACTATATTATTCCCTAAAACAGCTTCAGCTTCTTGCTTACTAACAGAAGCACCTGATTCCGTTAGTGATGAACAATTGAATGAACTTCACCTTGAACTGAACGAAAGAGCAAAGAATCGCCAATCAGGACAAGAGTAATAGGTAGTCATTCATATTTCGTTTAGCAGGATAATAGTGGTTGATGTAAATTGTTAGATATGCTATGATTTTAGTACAAAGTAAATGAGCCAATCCTGATGTGTACGTTTTCCGACCAAATCGTTTTGACCGAACATCAATTATACGGGAGCTTGGCGTTTTCGGACAGCGTGCAAGCCTCATGTTCATTGAACGAGAGGACGCACAAACTCTGGAACAGAGCACCCACCTGCCTAGTGCGGGTTCAAAACATTGGATTCGACGGCACGATTGGGATTGGCTTAATACATATTTAGATCCTTAAGGGGGAAGCCTTAAGGTTATTTTTTTGTCTTTTTCTACGTGGTTCATACGAACGAACATCGTTATTGGTTTGTGTAATAGGGTTTGAGGTATACTGTGATACATAATGACTACAAAGAATTGTGAGTAGGAGTGAGGATATTGCTTCACCAGTTTTCAAGAAATGAATTAGCAATAGGTAAAGAAGGACTGCAATTAATGAAGGATGCCACAGTTGCTGTATTAGGGATTGGTGGTGTTGGTTCGTTTACTGTCGAAGCACTTGCAAGAAGTGGAGTAGGTCGCATTATTTTAATAGATAAAGACGACGTAGATATTACAAATATCAATAGACAACTTCACTCATTGCTTTCAACTGTTGGACAATCAAAAGTAGATGTTATGGCGGAACGTGTGCATGACATTAATCCGGAATGTGAAGTCATTCGATTAAAGATGTTCTATACAGAAGAAACATATGAGCGGTTGTTTCAGTATGAGTTGGATTATGTAATTGATGCTAGTGATACGATTTCTTATAAGATTCACTTAATAAAACAATGCATAGATCGAGATATCTATATCATTTCTAGTATGGGGGCAGCGAATAAAACTGACCCAACCCAATTTGAAATCGCTAATATCTTTGATACAAGCTACGATCCGATGGCACGTGTGATTCGAAATAGATTACGTAAGGATGGATACAAACAAGGTGTCCCAGTAGTTTATTCTAAAGAGAAACCAATTCGAATTCGAGAAGATATTCGCCAAGCCATTACGCCAGACGATCCCAAAACACGTAAATCAGAACAGCCACCTTCATCAAATGCCTTTGTTCCATCTGTATCAGGGCTTATTATGGCAAGTCATGTAGTAAATACAATTTTAGAACCAATTGATATAGAACGTTATTAGAAGTAGGCTTTGTTAAACTATTTCTATGGTAAAAATAGGTGAGATACGTTATTCAACAATCGAGGCATTATGTTGAAGACTTGAATTCGAGAGAAATTTTTGGAAGTTAATGTTATATTCCTCAGTATTAGTAATGGGTAGACCAAATGATTTATAATGGACGTAAAGGTACTTAGAGGAGGTTCTTCGTTTGGGTGCAGAAGAAGTTATCAACTTATTATTGAGTTACCTGAATCAGTAACCACAGAAGATATAATGATTAGATGAAGGAAGTTCTTTTACTCATACGAAGTAAAAGAGAAAATGGATAAATGAGTGAAATAATATGGGCTCAAACCTAGGACAAAGGTTTTACGCCCTTTTTTTATATTTGCGTTTTAAAGTACATGGATTAGAAAGCTATTTCTTATTCTTCTTAGTATAATTACAGATACTTTATAAGTAGATATAAACATACAGTACATATGTCAAAGTAAGTTATAAAAGAAGCCCCAGCATTATGCTGAAGCTTCTCTAGTTTATTTTTTAAATGTCTCAGGAAACTGTTTGACAACTCCTTCAGAGATCGCATCTGCCATTAAGATTATATGAGTCATTCCATCATCGATCGCAACAATTCTTTCATCCCATTCTTTTTCTAAGCTTGCAATTAAGTCATCTGTTACCAATTCTAAATGTATATATAGCATTTCTTTTAAATCTTCATTTTTTAAATGGGGATTGGCACCACTAAGGAACGCCGCAATATCATCAGCATTTCTATACCAGTCTTTGTTAAGCTTATCTATCATTTTTTCGTTCCCATTTTTAGCGGCATCTACGATTTTACCAGCTATAACGATATGTTCTTTTAGCAAATCAGTAAGTTTGTTCCCTGCTTTCTCTCCATACACTGGCTTGATTGCATTTCCTATATCCTCCTGATTCCTCAGAAGTCTTGATAGCACTTCTTTTTGATCCTCAGCCCCCGCTGTTGTTGCACTTGTAATATAATTGCTTGTCCACAATACATGATCAACCCAAAGTCTTCTAAATTCATTTTTGAACTTTACCTCTGATTGACTGATACATTGTTCCTGTGTTTTAGCATTGACACTAATTGTCCCTGGTAACGTATTAAGAATAAATACTAAAATTACCGCTATAAACATTAACTTTTTCATCCTATATTCTCCTTCCAAAATAAAAGTTCCTTCATATTATTGTTTTATTAAATTTTTTCATTCGTTAAAGTTATCTCGAATCCAAGTATTCAGCTTTTGCGCGCTTTTCTGGAATAAGGAACGGTCCTTTCATTTGTCTTAATCGTACAATAGATCAGGTTGTTAACTGGCTATTTGTGTTAAAATTTGAATTAGATTGTTATGCTAACTAACGCAAAAGAGTTGAAGAAGAAAAAACTAATATTGTAGCAGGAAGAAAAGAGTTTTTAAGGTGGTTGTAGTATGCAATCTAATGCTCTATTTTATATCATTCAAAAGGAAATCGTGTCGGTTGAAGACTATATTAATTGGTCGCACAGTTTATTAGAAAACAATATATCATCACCGTCATTAAACATAATTGCTACTTTTTCATTTGAAGATAATATTTTTGAAGTTGAAGAGTATTTTAATAAGGCATTAAATGAGCTAGAAATTCAAAAACCTAGCTTTGAAGTAAGTACGAGAGCTTATATAGAGCTTTTAGCAAATAAAATAATAAAAGTTAATAATTAATCAGAAATGTTTGGTTTAGCTAAGAGGATTTTTCATATTGTTGCAACAAAGTTAGATTACCCGGATGATTTGCTTGAGTGGTATGAAATTAGTGAAATGATTGACAGGCTACAATATGATGAGGTTGCTTTGGAATTTAATGAAGAGGATATATTATCCAAGATTAAATATAAGGCAGAATCTTTTCAGGGGGTAAACGATTAGCTTTTGTTCTAACGGATTCTATAGTTGCAGAACCACATTAATGAATATCTTGAAATCAAGTCTTCATTTAAAGGGCGCGAATCTGTAATTAGGATTCGCGTCTTTTAAACAGATTAAAGTTTCAATAAAGACCACTAATAAATTGGATATTTATATTAAAATATATGGAGATTAAATGTTGGTGTGCTTCAACAAGGGTTTTGAGATTTATGTTTAAATGGAATAATAGAAAAAGGTTTTGGGGGGAGATGAAATGAAGAACAAATTCATTTTATTTATTGTTTTAGCGACTATTTCATCCGCTTTGAATGGTTGTACTAATCAGGATTTCACTTCTCCAATGTTATTTTCAAGAGAAAGTGAAAATTGGGCAATTGAAACGGCTATTCAGCAAGAGAAAACTGGGGACACATATTTCGAAACATACAAAATACAATATTACTTACAAAAAAGATGATGTTGAAAAATATATTCAAAAATGGTCAGAAGGAGAAGAAGTTACTTTCGACTATGGTATAGAAGGATTAGATATTGAAGAAAATCCTCAAATAAGAATATTTCGTGGTTATGAAGATTATTGGGAATTAGGTGTTACTAACAATTCAGTTTCGGAACCATATACCAAAGAAGATGAGTTTGAAGCATTTATAAAATTAGATGGTGGTCAAAAAGAAACGTTTTCCCTGAGTTTTAATAAAAAAAGAACAGAAGATTTAAAGAACATAGAAGGCAATGTGATAAATAATTCATTGAAAGAACCAATAGGAGAACAGGGGAGATAATATTCTTCAACTATTGAGTGCTATAGATCAACAAATATTAGTAGTTGTCTCGAAGTCGAGTCTTCCAGATTAGGGCGCGAATATGGAATAGCAACAACAATACAAATAGAAAAAAAGACATCCCATGAAGGGTTGTCTTTTTAATTGCATATAACAAATCGATGCAGGTTTAAACTAATCTGTTATCTTGCAACTTGTTCTAGATTTCCGTTCTTCTCCATTCGGAATGCTGCTTTGGATTGGTCATCTTCATCGAAGACTACCATTTTGCGAGCACGGTCCATAATATTGATGAGAATTTTATAATCCTCTTGAACCGTATGGTATTGTTTCTCCATATGGGAAAGTTCTTTTTCTAGTTTTTCATTCTCATTACGTAGTGTTTCATTCTCTTGTTCTAGTTTCGCTACTTTAGATTGTGATTGATGAGATGCGTGATAGTGAGATTTTAGTTGTTTCATATGTTGAATGACTTGGTCAAAGGTTACAGAAACTGCAGGTTGCTCTTCTACTTGTGATTGATTAACAGGTTCCTGAACAGCCACTGTTTCATATTTGGTAGGGGCCTCCCATTCAAGGTCCTCCTCATCCTCTTGAGAAAAAACCATTGCCGGTTGTAGTGATGTTCTTTCAGATTGTTGTTGATTGGCAAGGGCACGTTTCTTTTCTTTACGTTGACGTTTCGCGATTTCAATTGCTTGAATATATTTTCTACGCACCTCTGCATTCCATCTGAATCCACATGCTGCGGAGGTGCGGTTTAAATGATCTCCAACTTCATCAAAAGCCTTTAATTGCGTGCTGCCTTCTCTTATGTGTCGAAGTACAGTCTCTGCTAGTAATAAATCATCCTCGTGGGACCAAGCATCTTGTCTTACTTTTACCATAGTATTTTCCATCTCCTTTTCTCCTTTTCCTGTTAAATGGATATCTTACCTTTTAAATATTCCCTATTAACCTTTTCATTTTTATAAAACTAGTTTGTTATATTTGGTTCTATTGTTAACGGAAAGAAGAAAAATATACCTATGGATAAGAGAAAAATACTATTTTCTTTTATTTTCTATACTTTCAAATACCTGACTAAGACCTTTTTCAAATTTTCCAGTCTTTTTGGGTGAATAATAGATGGCATCTTTAATAGAATCAGGTAAATATTGCTGGTCTACCCAACCATTCTCATAATTGTGAGGATATTTATATTCAACGCCTCTTCCTAATTTTTCGGCACCTTTATAGTGAGCATCTTTTAAATGTTTAGGGACATCTCCGCTTTTTCCATTACGAATATCATGTAATGCAGCATCTAATGCCTTATAGGCTGAATTAGATTTAGGGGAAAGTGCTAATTCTACAATGGCATTGGATAAAGGGATTCGTGCTTCTGGAAAACCTAAACGTTCTGCAGCTTCGACAGCTGCTATCGCTCTCGGTCCTGCTTGAGGATTTGCAAGGCCGATATCTTCGTAGGCCACCACAATCATTCTCCTAGCAATACTGTCTAAGTCACCAGCTTCAATCAATCTACCTAGATAATGAAGTGATGCATGAACATCACTTCCACGAATCGATTTTTGAAAGGCCGATAGGACATCATAATGAGCATCTCCGTCTTTATCGTGAGAAAAACTCTTCTTTTGCATGCATTGTTCCGCACTATCTAAATCAATTACTACTGTGCCTTCTTCGTTAGCGGGAGTTGAAAATACAGCCAGTTCAAGTCCGTTTAATGCAGCACGCAAGTCCCCGTTAGCTGAATGGGCAAAATGGTCGATTGCTTCTCCTGAAATATCAATGGTATAAGTTCCTAGTCCATTCACTTCATCATTCATTGAACGATATATGGCCTCTTTCACTTCATCTACTTCAAGTCGCTCCACTTCAAATAAATGGCAACGGCTTCGGATGGCAGGGTTGATAGAGTGGTATGGATTACTTGTTGTACAACCGATCAGTGTAATTAAATTGCTTTCAATATGTGGTAGCAAAAAGTCTTGTTTGCCTTTATCTAATCGGTGCACTTCATCTAAAATAAGAACGAGCTGCCCAGACATTTTTGCTTCTTCAACTGCGATTTCCATATCTTTTTTCTTGTCAACTACAGCATTTAACGTTTTCACACGTAAGTTTAATGTTTTGGCAATCGCCATCGCCAATGATGTTTTTCCGGTGCCTGGAGGTCCGAATAGAATCATGGAAGCTAGACGGTCTGCTTCTACCATTCGTCGAATCATTTTGCCTTCCCCAACAAGATGATGCTGACCAATAATGTCGTTGATGTGTGTGGGGCGCATACGAAATGCTAAGGGTTGTTGGTTCATTTACGTTCTCTCCTTTGTTGCATATGTAAAAAGTAGATGTTGGTATGGTTTTTTTGTTTAGCTCCAGCATCTATCCCATCGAGTAGTCAGCTTTTTGAATTGAGCTAGTGTCTTGAGCTTATCTATAGGTTCATTTTCTTTCCTTTTTATAGTAAGTCATATATAGTTTAAGTTTGATTAAACGTATGATTATGTTTTATTTTAGCCTATAGATGTAGCAGATAAAATGCAAGAATCATGCAATTCGTGCTATAATAGCAATGTTTGCATACTTTACGTATTTTGGACGCAGAAAGGAGTATGCGATATGGTGCAACAATTAAAGAATTCCCACGCTCAGATCATTCGAAAACAATCATCCATTCGTGAATTGATGATTCGTTGGTCTTTTTTTGTTATTGGATTAATTATTCTAGCATTTGGAATTGCGTTAACCATACAAGCAGAGATGCTCGGTATTGGACCCTGGGATGTTTTCCATGTAGGGTTAAATAAACAGTTTGGATTAACCGTTGGCACGTGGTCCATTATAGCTGGTATAGTTGTTGTTGGATTTACTTCAGCTGTAACAAAGTCATTTCCACAAGTCGGTACGATTTTAAACATGTTATTAATTGGCGTATTTATTGATGTATTTTTATTTATATTACCAGACCCTCAAGCAATTTGGACGAATATTGTTGTATTTGTACTTGGGGTTGTTGTACTTGCCTATGGAATCGGAATTTATGTTGCCCCTGAATTGGGAGCTGGGCCAAGAGATGGGCTTATGTTAGTTATTCGAGATATAACCGGTCTTAAGGTTCAATGGGTCCGCAATGGCATAGAAATTATTGTATTTCTATTAGGGTGGATGCTAGGTGGCCCTGTAGGTGTTGGTACAATATTTATTGCATTCTTTTTAGGTACAATCGTAGGCTATTCATTGCCTCAAACGAAAAAGCTGTTAGATTACTGTATTCAGAGAGGTGAACGAGATGAAAATCTCAACAAAAGGTCGTTACGGTCTGACCATCATGATAGCTCTAGCCAAAAAGTACGGTGATGGTCCGATATCTTTAAAATCAATTGCTCGCGAACATCAATTATCAGAGCATTATTTAGAACAACTAATTGCACCATTACGGAACGCTGGATTAGTAAGAAGTGTCCGAGGAGCCTATGGGGGTTACATGCTTACACGTAATCCAAACCAAATTACTTCAGGGGATGTCATACGAGTGCTTGAAGGGCCGATTAGTCCAGTTGAAGGCATAGAAGATGAAGAGCCGGCGAAACAAGCATTGTGGATGAGAATTCGTGATGCAGTGAAAGATGTACTTGATACGACTACGTTATATGATTTAGCTCAACATGACGATTCAGAAGATCAAGAAGCGTATATGTTCTATATTTAATAAACAAAGAAGGGAGGGGAAAGAATGCCCCCGATCTATTTGGATCATGCTGCTACTGCGCCAATAAGCAATGAAGTGATAGAAGCTATGGTTCCTGTGTTGCAAGATGTATATGGAAATCCTTCTAGCGTCCATTCACTTGGTAGAAAAGCTCGCAAAATTTTAGATGATGCACGAAAAACGCTTGCAACAAGTATAGGAGCTCAGGAGAAAGATATCATCTTCACAAGTGGCGGCACAGAAGCGGATAATTTAGCGATAATTGGCGCTGCTAAAGCTAACCAGCACTTAGGTAAGCATGTAATCACGACAGCAGTCGAACATCATGCTGTTCTACATCCTGCTGAACAGTTAGAAGCAGAAGGTTTTGATGTTACGTATCTACCTGTTAATGAAGCGGGATTGATCTCCATTGATGATTTGCAGGCTGAATTACGAGAAGATACCATTTTAGTTTCCGTGATGTACGTTAACAATGAGACAGGAAGTATTCAACCTATTGCGGAGATAGGTACAACCTTAACTGAGCATCAAGCACTATTCCATACCGATGCTGTCCAGGCTTATGGTGCACTTCCGATTCAAGTGGACTCTTTGAATGTGGATTTATTAACGCTATCCGCTCACAAAATCAATGGACCTAAAGGGATAGGAGCTTTGTATGCAAAAGAAGGTATAAGCTTGCATGCTCAACAACATGGTGGTGAACAGGAACGAAAACGAAGACCTGGTACAGAAAATACAGCCGCTGCTCATGGTTTTGCAAAAGCAGTAGAATTGATGAAAGAAAATCAAAGAGAACGTGTGCAAACATATAAACGGTATAAAAAGCTTTTTCTTGATACACTTAAAGAAGAAGAAATTGATTTTACTATTAACGGTGGGCGAATTAACATTCCTACTATAGTTAATCTACACTTCCCAGGTATGAATGTAGAGACATTGCTTACAAACTTCGATTTAGATGGTATTGCTGCTTCAAGTGGTTCAGCATGTACTGCAGGATCAGTAGAACCTTCTCATGTTTTGCGTGCTATGTTTGGTGAGGGTGATGAACGAATAACAAGTTCAGTCCGCTTTAGTTTTGGACTTGCCAATACAGAAGAAAATGTACAAGAAGGTGCACGTAAAGTAGCAAAAGTTATTAAGCGATTAACAAAGACATCTTAAGGTGGTGACAACAATGAAAGACCCAAAAGATACCCGCGTTGTAGTTGGGATGTCAGGCGGCGTTGATTCGTCTGTTGCAGCATTGTTATTAAAAGAACAAGGCTATGATGTTGTCGGGATTTTTATGAAAAACTGGGATGACACAGATGAAAATGGCGTCTGCACCGCAACAGAAGATTACGAAGATGTAATCCGCGTATGTAATCAATTAGATATTCCGTATTATGCGGTTAATTTTGAGAAGCAGTATTGGGATAAGGTATTTACCTATTTCCTAAATGAATATAAAGCCGGCCGTACTCCAAACCCAGAT